>DJWN01000020.1:0-38563 GCA_002440975.1 Bacteroidales bacterium UBA6229 | reverse complement strand
TCATAAACTCCAAAATTGTCATTCCCCACAATTTTTACTACCTTTGCACATATTTTTTCGCATACGTTCATCAAATCTCTAAAAAATGGAAAAAGCAAGGGTTCTTTTTGTAGAACAGGCCATTATGCCGTATCTCAAAGAAACCCCCATGAGCAGAATCGGTCGTTATCTGCCCCAGGGAATTCAGGAAAAAGGTAAAGAAATACGAACTTTTATGCCGCGTTTCGGCAACATCAACGAAAGGAGAAACCAACTCCATGAGGTGATCCGCCTCTCCGGCATGAACCTCATCATCAACGATACCGATCACCCATTGATCATCAAAGTAGCTTCTATCCAACAAGCCCGGATGCAAATCTATTTTATTGATAATGAAGATTTTTTCCATCGTAAGTTTACCATTCGCGACAAAGCCAATAAGTTTTATACCGACAATGACGAACGCTCCATCTTCTTCTCGCGAGGTGTGCTCGAAACCGTGAAAAAACTGGGATGGGGACCCGATATCGTCCACTGCCACGGCTGGATTTCGGCACTGGTGCCGCTTTATGTGAAACGCGCCTACAAAGACAATCCCCTCTTCTCCGATTCAAAAGTCATTTATTCCGTTTATAATGACGACTTTAGCGAAGGCTTCCGCAAAGATTTCGATAAAAAAATCAAACTGCCCGGAATCACAGCAAAGGATCTTAAATACTATAAAGATGCAAACTACGTTAGCCTTACCAAAGCTGCTATCGAATATGCTGATGCCGTGATCATGGGTAGCGAAACAATTAACCCCGAACTGGAAGCTTATATCAACACCCTGAACAAACCCGTGTTGCCTTTCCAGCCGGCAGATAATTATATTGATGCCTATAACGAATTCTACGATAGCCTGCTTAATAAATAAACTCAGGTTAAATTTTGTAAACGAATTATACACTTGAAACAAACACATACTCATTCAGCACTCAGGATTCTGCCTCTGGCTGTGCTACTGATGCTTATCGCATTTGCCTGCAGTAAAAAACCCGAACGCCTCGGTGACAACCTGCTGCCCGATCAAAACCTGATCCAGCTGTTGCAAACCGACACCACTACCATTGTTGCCTATAGCCAGCTCGAAGACACCATCCGCACCGACGAGCCCGCACGCGCACTCTTCGGAAGTCTCAAAGATCCGGTATTTGGCACAACCAAAGCCGGCTTCTATACCCAGACACGCCTCTCAACCAATGGGCACAACTTCGGAGAAGACCCCCAATTGGATTCACTGGTGCTGCAACTGGCCTATGATGGTTATTACGGCGACACCAATACCATGCAAACCATGCGTGTTTACGAACTGCTCGATGATATCTTTATCGATTCTGCCTATTTCTCTGCCAGTGAGCGCAACGTTTCGGAGCTCGATTACGCAAACTTTAATTTTACTCCCGCTCCCCGCGCCCCTTTTGTGTCGGGCGACGATACCCTCTCGCCGGCTATTCGTATAAGATTGAGTGATTTAAGTACAGCCCTGGGCGAAAAAATTCTCAATGCTTCCGAAACAGATCTGGAATCAGCCGACGACTTCAAAGCTTACTTCAAAGGCCTTTATGTAATGGCCGAATCGGTTGGCAGTGATGGCGCCATACTGTATTTTAATCTGACGACAAATCTTTCGCGCCTGACGATCTATTACAGCAACGAAACTGACGATTCACTTCGTTATGATTTTTTTATCACCTCAGGCGAAGCCAGATACAACTATTTCGACCATAACAATTATGCTGATGCCGATCCTGCTTTTCAAAACCAGGTGTTGAATAACGATACCCTCGCAGGCCGAAATTCACTTTATACCCAGGCAATGGCTGGTGTGAAAACTAAAATACACTTCCCAAACCTGAAAAACTTGTCTGCTGATGGAAAACATATCATCATCAACGAAGCTAAACTTCTGTTTCGCAGCACCAAAGACACCCTGCTAACACCTCCATCTCAAATGGCACTTGTAAAAGACAAAGGTGATGGCACTTATGCGGTCTTGCCCGATCAGCTGGAAGGAGAAGCTTTTTTTGGCGGCAAATTTAAGTCGTCAGTTAATGGTTATGAATTTCGTTTAACACGTTATGTGCAGGATTTACTGCTGAATCCTGACGCAACCGATGATTACGGACTCTACTTTTTTGTTCTTGGTGCCTCTGCCAAAGCAGATCGATGGGTTTTCAACGGAACCCAACCAGAATCCGATACCCTTCAAAGGTTTAAACTACAGCTCGTTTACTCAATAGTTAATGAATAAGCCTAAATTTATTTGGTCAAATTCAAAAGGCACTTTACTTTTGCTCTTGTTTTTGAGTCATGAGGATTCAAATCAAAATTATCTTTGAAACAACCATCAAAAACAAATAGATAAATTATGTGTGGAATTGTTGCCTATCTGGGTCCCAAACAAGCATATCCTATCCTGATCAATGGCCTTAAACGGCTTGAATATCGCGGATACGACAGTGCCGGAGTAGCCTTGCTCAATCACAAACTCAACGTTTATAAAACCAAGGGCAAAGTAGCTGATCTTGAGAATTTTGTTAGTGATCTCGATATTAGCGGAACCATTGGAATTGCGCATACCCGTTGGGCTACACATGGCGAACCTAACTATGTGAATGCTCACCCGCATTATTCTCAGTCGAAAAACATTGCTTTGATTCATAATGGCATCATCGAAAACTATGCCTCTCTGCGAAAAGAATTGGAAGTGAGAGGTTATCTTTTTGAATCGAGCACAGATACTGAAGTATTAACTAACCTTATCGAAGACATCAGACTGAATGAAAATGTACCCCTGTTCGATGCGGTACGTATCGCCCTCAATCAGGTTATTGGTGCCTATGCGATAGTGGTGATCGATGCCAGCGATCCAAACAGCCTCATCGCTGCACGCAAAGGAAGCCCACTGGTGATCGGCATTGGAAAAGACGACTACTATGTGGCTTCAGATGCCACACCTATCATCGAACATACCAAAAACGTAGTGTACCTCGATGACGAAGAAATTGCCTTGATTGAACGTGGCAGCGATCTCAAGATCAAGACCATACGCAACAAAGAAAAAACACCCTACATCCATGCCCTCGAGATGAACCTCACAGCACTTGAAAAAGGCGGCTTCGAACACTTCATGCTCAAAGAAATCTACGAGCAGCCTTCTTCTATTCGTGATAGTATGCGCGGCAGACTACATGCCGAGGCAGGAAGCGTTTCACTTGGCGGTATCATCGACTACGAACAAAAAATGGTGAATGCCAGCCGCATCATCATCGTAGGCTGTGGCACCTCCTGGCATGCCGGTCTGGTAGGTGAGTACCTCTTCGAAGATATTGCACGAATCCCTGTTGAAGTAGAGTATGCATCAGAGTTTCGTTACCGCAATCCCGTAATCAACGAAAGTGATGTGGTGATCGCCATCTCGCAATCAGGTGAAACAGCCGATACACTGGCGGCTATCGAACTGGCCAAGAGCAAAGGTGCTACCATCCTCGGCATCTGCAATGTGGTAGGTTCTTCCATAGCACGTGCCACACATGCTGGCTCTTACACACATGCCGGCCCCGAAATAGGTGTGGCCTCTACCAAAGCCTTTACGGCACAGGTAACCTTGCTTACCCTGATGGCCCTGCGCATGGCACAGCTCAAAGGCACACTCACAAAAAGCCGTTTCATCCAACTGTTGCACGAGATGGAACGCATCCCCGAAAAAGTACAGAAAACCCTGGAAGTCAGCAGAAAAGTGATTGAGATAGCCGAGAAATTTAAAGATGTACGCAACTTCCTTTACCTGGGGCGCGGATACAACTTCCCGGTGGCTCTCGAAGGAGCCCTTAAGCTAAAAGAGATCTCCTATATCCATGCCGAAGGCTATCCCGCTGCCGAAATGAAACACGGGCCCATCGCCCTCATTGACGAAGAAATGCCTGTTGTTTTTATCGCCACAAACAGAGGTACTTACGATAAGGTGGTAAGCAATATACAGGAAGTAAAAGCACGCAAAGGCAAAGTTATTGCCGTTGTAACAGAAGGTGACGTAACCGTTCGTGGCATGGCCGACTTTGTGATCGAGATACCCGAAACAGAAGAGATGTTTGTGCCCCTGCTTGCCACCATCCCGCTACAAAAACTCTCTTACCACATTGCCGTGATGCGTGGCTGCAACGTAGATCAACCCCGCAACCTCGCCAAATCCGTAACAGTAGAATAGACAACCTACTATCCTTATTCAACAGTGCTCGATCACCGGATTCTCGTTGAACAGACAGGATTATCCAATCAAAAGCAAAGAAGTTTTCTATAATTGCATAAATATGATTTTCAGCATAAGCAAAGGTCTTCGAGCGACTTGTACTGAGCACCCGTGGTGAGCCTGTCGAACCATGCCGAAGTAAGCCGAGAAGCCGCCATTAAAACACAAACAAAGGTCTTCGAGCGACTTGTGCTGCGATTGGCTCCTTCGCTTCCGCGCGAATTGGTTATTGAGCCTGTCGAAATACCTTTCGTGTGGCTTCTTCGCTGCCTGTGAATTAGTCATCGAGCCTAGGTTCATCAAGCGATAATCGATATGTCGAGGCACCCTTCGTATGGCAATCATCCACTTCGTATTTAACAATTATCACTCAAAACCAGTCAAATATATTGTATGAAGGACATAGATTCAATAAAACAAACACTGAACAAAAAAATAAAACATCCCCTTATTCGAGACTACCTTTACTAAAAAAATCATACTTTTGACAATTATTTACAATAATTTAACCAACAAATGAAAAAGTCATTTACCATAATGCTGACTATTGGTATGATTCTTCTTGCGGCAAGCCTGCAATGGGTCATAAGCGACGACAGCAAAAGCGAACGCGAACGCCGCAACATGGTTGATACCCGTGTTGACAACAACGGCTATTACAAACGTCTGGCAGAGCAGGGTCTTTACACCCTAAACCCCGAAATGAGGACTGCACAGGCAATTTACACAGGCAGTAAAATAAATGCTTTCTCGGTCTTAAACGACAACTCGCCTGATGTACCGGTAACGGATGTTAACTCAACCCAAAGTGAAAACTCTATCTTTGTAGATCCGAACAATCCCGACATCGTTTTGCAATCCAACAACTCTACCCAAAACCCTGTTGGATCACTCTATGGTGCCAACGATTTCTTTTCATTCGATGCCGGCGAAACCTGGCAGGGTGAAGTGCAGGGTGCCGGAGGAAGCAACAGTGGCGACCCCACTACTGCCATCAACCTGGATGGCCGCTGGTTTGTAAACTATATCTCAAATCCCGGCGGACAAGGCGTAGCCTATTCCGATGATCAGGGCGAAACCTGGACAGCTCGTACCATCGCTCCTAATCCCGGCTCACTGGCCGATAAAAACCATTTCTGGGTGGATAACAGCCTTGTATCACCCTACGAAGGAAATCTTTACAACGTTTGGACTGATTTTGGAGGTCCTTATGATTCCGAAATCGTTGTTTCACGCTCCATTGATGATGGCGATACCTGGACCCCACGTATGCCCATCAGTACTGCCGTTAATGCAGGCAGCCACAATCAGGGAGTTAACGTAAATACCGGCCCCAATGGCGAAGTGTATGCTGTGTGGGCAATTTACAACAACTGGCCTTCCGATGAAGGTGCCATTGGCTTCGCCCGCTCTTTTGACGGTGGAGAAACCTGGGAAGATGCCAGCCGTATCATCGAAAACATCAGGGGTATCCGTACCACCGAAACAAGTAAAAACCACCGTGTAAACAGCTTCCCCGTAATGTCAGTAGATATCTCAGGTGGCCCCGACAACGGAACACTTTATGTGGTTTGGTCTAACATCGGCACTCCGGGCATCAATCAAAATGAAGGTATCGATGTGTATATGATCAAATCTACCGATCAGGGCGATACATGGACCGAACCCATTCGCATCAACCAAAACCCATACGGTGAAGGCAAAGAACATTACTTCCCATGGATTACCTGCGATCCCGAAAATGGTATCCTAAGCGTGATTTATTATGGCGATCGTGATGTTAACAGTAACCAATGCGAGGTGTTCTGCGCCAACAGCTTTGATGCCGGAGAAACCTGGGAAGACTTCAAAGTTTCTGATGTTGCCTTTACACCTTCGCCAATTCCCGGACTGGCAGGTGGTTATATGGGCGACTATCTTGGTATTTCAGCTCGTGGCGGCAAAGTTTATCCCGTTTGGGGCGACAACCGGCTGGGTTATTTGATGACCTTTACTTCTCCTTACGAAACCAACGCCCTCAGCCGTCCGTTTGATCTTGTGGCAGAAGTACCTTTCGAAACAGGTATCACCGAACTTTCATGGGAATATGAAGACGCACCTGGCTTCCTGCACTTTAACATCTACCGCAACAACGAGCTCATCGCTACTAGCGAAGAACAAAGCTATAACGACCAGCTGCCCGACTATGGTGTGTTTACTTACGGCATTACAGCAGCTTATGAAGAGGATGGCGAAAGCGGTGCCGCACGTGCCAGCGTTCAATGGGGCGATGCCCATATTGCTGTTGAGCCGGCCAGCCTCTATCAGGTTCTGCAACCCGGAAATACTGCCAGCCAGCAGCTGCTGATCACCAATACAGGTGAACTTGATATGACCTATAGCATTAGCTCCCAGATAGTAAATCTTCCAAGAGAGATAAACGACTATTGTGAGGCATCAGGTGGTGGCGACGAATACATCTCTAAAGTTGAAATGGGTAGCATCAACAACACCTCCGGCGAAAATGGCTATGCTGATTATACCGACATGGCAACCGAAGTACGCACCGGCGAACCTGTTTTACTTACTGTTACCAACGGAAATCCATACAGCAGCGATCAGTGTGGCGTGTGGATCGACTGGGATCAGAATGGTGTGTTTGATGACGAACCAGTAACAGTTTCCGGAACTCCGGGTAATGGGCCTTATTCCGCTATGATTGAGCCTCCAATTGGTACACCTTCCGGCGAAACCCGTATGCGCATCCGTATTACCTATACCGGCGAAGTAAGTCCTTGTGGTACTACAACCTATGGCGAAGTGGAAGATTACACCCTTAATGTTATCAGCTGGCTCAGCTACGGCCCCAATAATGGACTGATTGCTCCGGGAGCAATAGATACTATTACCGTTGGTTTCAACGCCCAGGATGTGGAGCTTGGCGATTACTATGCCAACATCAAGATTACAAATAATGATCCTGATAACCTTTTACTCGAAGTTCCTGTGCACCTTAAAGTAGCTGACATCATGATTGCTGCACAAGCTGACCCAACAGAACTTTGCGAAGGCGGAAGCAGCACTTTGTTTGTAGAAGCTACCGGACAAGGCGGCGAAGACTTTGGCTATTTCTGGACGGATATGGATGGCGAAGTGTTGAGCGAAACACAAAGCCTGGAAGTTAGCCCAACAGCAACTACCACCTATCTGCCCTTTGTAACTTTCGAAAACGACACAGTTCCCGGCGAGGAAGTCATAGTAACCGTTTTTGCGCTGCCACAACCCAATCTGGGAGAAGATCAGAGCCATTGTGGAAATGCCTCTGTTGAATTAACAGCTAATACTGAAGGTGAGTCTTTTGAATGGTCAACTGGCGAAACAACAGCTATGCTAGTTGTTTCAGCCGAAACCATCGGTTATGGCACGCACGAAATCTGGGTTAAAGTAATCAACGAAAACGGCTGCGAAAATGCTGATACTGTCTTGATTACTTTTGGCGAAATTCCTCCAGTTGAATTAGGAGAAAGCCAGCAAATTTGTGCCAACGAAAACATCACTTTCGATGCCTCCTACGAAGGAGCTACTTACCTCTGGTCAAATGGTGAAACCACAGCAACCATCGACCTCAGTGGTGAAACCCTTGGAGCCGGAACACATCAGATTTGGGTTGAACTCACAACGGAATTAGGCTGCGTAAACAGCGACACTACCGAAGTAACCATAAACGAACTGCCTCCTGTTGCCGAACTGGGTAGCGACCAGGTACTCTGCGGTGGCGAACAATTCACCTTCGATGCCGGAATTGAAGGTTTCAATTATAACTGGTCGAATGGTGCCACCACAAAAACCATTGTGGCTGATACCACTGGTTTTGGCTATGGCGTTCAAAGCTTCTGGGTAGAATTGGTCAGCGATCAAAACTGCTTGAGCCGTTCCGAAGAAGTGCTGATCGAATTTATCAACTGCACTGGAATTAACGAAAGAGATGCCATCGCCCTCAAGGTTTATCCCAATCCGGGCGACGGGCAATTCAGGATTGAGATGGCATCAGCTGATCAGCAACGCGTAAACCTCAACGTATTTGATGCACAGGGAGTTGTAGTTTACAGTCAAAAAGACCTCATGACCAATTCCGGACAGATCAGGCTCAACCTCAGCCACCTGCCCGCTGGCACCTATCAGCTCATCCTCGAAGGCAAAACACGACTCAGTAAAAAACTCATCATCCAGTAAAAGATAAGCTTTTTAAAACCTTTAAAAACCTGCCCGCCTTGTGCCGGCAGGTTTTTTTGCTTTAGCATTAGCTCAATTTAGCATCGCTCCCGTGCAAAATTCGTCATTGCAATGCCCTGATCGTATGTCATGCGATGCCCTGTCGAACTCATATCGAAGAGAGCCTGCGATGCCCTTCGTAAGGTACAAAACATCCTGACTAACACTTGAAATTGGCTTCTAGAATCCCCCGCTCGATGACCTCTCATCTTAACTAACTAAAAAAAATCTTAACCCATTAACCCATGAACCCATCAACCCATTAACCCATCAACCCATGAACCCATGAACCCATCAACTCATCAACCTTTAAACCCAAAACCCACTCCAATACCAGATAAATTTTAACTTTGTGCATTACAAAAATCTGCCGCCATGCTACAAAAAAAAATACTGATCATTTATCCCGAGGTAAGAGCCACACGTATAGCTGTTTACTGCAATTCCGAGCCAATGTTTCTCAAAACTATCAAACATGCTGATGACGAACTGGCTGCTTTTAAAAACATTCCTGATCAAACGGATTACCGGACCAAAGCTATAATCAAAGAGCTCAACCGAAACGACTTCGACCCGCAAAAGATTCATATCGTAATGGCCAGAAGTGGTCTTGTAAAACCTCTTAAATCAGGTATATATGAAATCAACAATCGCATGATCGAAGACCTCAGAGCTGGTGTGATGGGCATGCACGAAACCAATCTCGGCGGACTGATCGCTCACAAAATTGCAACACAGATCAACATAAAGGCTTATATGGCTGATCCGGTTGTAGTAGATGAGCTATCGGATCTGGCACGTGTTACCGGTCATCCGCTCTTTGTGCGCAAATCAATTTTCCACGCACTCAGCCATAAGTTCTTTGCCCGTAAATATGCCAAGAGCATCAACCGGCAATACGAAGACCTCAACCTGATCGTTTGCCACATTGGATTAGGCGGTATCTCCATTGGTGCCCACCTCAAAGGTCAGGTTGTAGATGTGAATCAGGCCTTCGATGGTGGTGGCCCTTTTTCGATTACACGCACCGGAACGCTTCCGATGGGACAGCTTGTAAGACTTTGCTACAGCGGCAAGTATTCTCAGCAAGAAGTGCTCCAAATGCTAAACTCCAAAGGCGGATACTTTGCCTATCTGGGAACCG
This sequence comes from Bacteroidales bacterium UBA6229, assembly GCA_002440975.1. Taxonomy (GTDB): domain Bacteria; phylum Bacteroidota; class Bacteroidia; order Bacteroidales; family F082; genus UBA5536. The sequence continues at coordinate 28,898 of DJWN01000020.1, read as the reverse complement.
ACTCCATTCCACAAATTGACAAAATGATAGCGGAAGGCGACCAAAAAGCCTTATTCATCTCCGAAGCCTGCGCTTATCAGGTGAGCAAAGAGATTGCATCGCACTATGCCACGCTCGAAGGCGAACTCGATGCCATCATCCTCACCGGAAATATATTTAACAGTCAGCTTTTCCTCGATAGTGTGAAAAAACGTGTCGGAAAGCTGGCACCCCTGGCACTTTATCCTTCCGTCAACGATCTGGAAGCACACGCCGTCAATGCCCTTCGTGTGCTCAAAGGCGAAGTGGAAGTATTAACCTATGAATAAGCTGCTTTGCAGTATATTTTTCCGGGTCTTGCTATTTTGGGTCGTTCCACTGCAAGCCCAGCAATTAGTGCAGGATTTTGAAAATGTCAAGCCGACAGATAACTGGTTTAATCTTCACATCCATTCCGATAGCACTGCCTTTTCAGGCAACAGCTATGCCTTGACACAACCCACACAGGAATTCGGACCTGGATTTACACTCAACTTCAACCCTAAAACACCTTTTCCGGGAATACTTTTTCGTATCAGTGCACAAATCAGGATGGAATATCCGGGAAAAAAGGCGTTTCTCGTACTTAGTTTACTCGACAGCACCAACAAACAACAGTATTGGCACGCCTTTGATCTGAGAAGCCCTTCACAAGAAAAAAATCACTGGTACGCTGTGAGCGATAGTGTTGCTATTCCGGCTGACATCCTCCAACAAACCTATCTAAAAGCCTATTTTTGGAATCCTGAAAAAACAACCATTGCCATTGATCAGCTGATTCTTCATCAACAGAAGCTGCTTCTTCCAGTGTATCTGCCGCAATCTGTTCAAACTACAAAACCAATTGGCCGGCCTAAAGTGCTTTCGCAAAACCGTTTTTACGAACTCCTTTATTTTCACGAAAACCAAACCCTTGCCCTGGCAGATAATCGTGGCCGTCTGCTCACAAACGGATGGTTCACTCACACACAACTTACACATAAAAGCCAACAGCAAACCCAACAGAACAGCCGATGGAAGCTGCGTCGCATCAGGCAAAAAGATGATAAAACAAACATCAGACTGATGAACAAATCCGGCCTGTGTCGCACCGTCCTGGAGATAATCACTGAATGGGACAATCCGAGTGTGCAGTACAAGATTAAAACCCACTATCGAAAGAAGGCCGAACTGGAACAGCAATCGCTGGTGATGGAATTTACCGGCCAACTTAGCCAGGTGTATCGCAAAAACAGACATATTGATACCACTGATTTTCAAAAACAGTATTACCTCGCGAATGAGGGCTTTCGATATGGAACTGACAAACAAAGTATCAGCTTGTACCATCCTTCAAAACTCAGCTCAATACAGCTCGACACATACAACAATCAGGCTTTTTTGAATCTGGACGCCGCTTTTGATCATCCCATGATTCATTACCCTTTGATGCCCGACACACAGGATGTTTGGATTGACAAAAGCCGGCGACAAATCAAAAAAGGCAGTAAGCTTAAAAATAGTTTTGAGCTGCATATTGGTTATGAGCCCGAATTTCTTCCACGCATCATGCCAGTTCCAAATGGATATGAAGCCGCACTCATCTGGACCGAACATGCCGACTGGACCAATATCCGCACACAAAGAGCAGTAAATTTCGGCCACGAAAATATTACCCATTCTGATAGTGCCACGGGTGGATTTGTGTTTTATGATATCCCTGTTACAAAAAGCGTTTTTTACAATAATCCTGATCAAATTACTAATACTGCGATAAGCGACAGCCTGTTCAACGAAGCGCATGCGACGATACTTGGCAATAGTGATTTTGCCTCGCTGTTGAAGCAACTTCACGAAAGAGGTCACGAAATCTGTCTTCACACCCCCGAACAGTTCACAAGCACACGTAAAAACCTACACGAAAGTCTTGCTTTTATGCATGAAAATTTTGGTTCAGCTGTTTGGATTGATCATGGCTATAACAATTCAGAACAAAATAACCGCGAAAACTGGGTGTGCGACGGACAACTCAGGCACAATCGGCTAAAGACATGGAAAAGCTGGGAAAAACACAAGGTAAACGCCTTCTGGAATCCCTATCAGGAAGAACTGTCTCCGTTTACAGGCTGGAGCTTCGACGGGCAGCTGCACCAACCCTATCCTGGATTTGGCGATGCCTTTCCTGAAGCACTGTTTCATCCAATTCACAACGGCTTTGATGGCTGGCTATGGACTACACACGGCACGCTGGAAGTACCCGAAGAACGCCTCTGGAATTATTATTTTAGCACTGAAAGGCTGATGAGGCTTGTAAAATACCGCAATATTCACATCACCCATGTATATCCGGCCTGGGTGCAGGAGCAAAAGGGCTTCTGGCGTTTTGATGAAGAGAATAATATCATCGCCGAAGATGGTTTCAATCAGGCACTTGCCCGCATCGACAGCCTGCGGAACGAAGGTTTACTCTTCCCCGCAACCGTTGGCGAACTGATCCAGTATCACAGCCAATGCAGGCAGCTCGATTACAAACCACAAACTGATGGAAGCATTCAAATAACACACCACGGCAACGAACCTATTCACGGCCTGAGCTTTATCACAAGGCACAAAAACATCAGTATCACAAACAAAACGTTCCAAAGCCGCCTGTCAGGCAATGAGCTCATCTTTTGGTTCGACCTCGAGCCCGGCGAAACAGTCACCATCCAAGCTGTTCAGACTTTCTGACCATAAACCACTCAAGCCTCAACACCAAAAAGATGTCAGGGCTCTGCCCCTCTATTACAATTTATTTCATTTCTTGCTATGAAGATTTCAGGGTTACGCCCCTTAAGGAAAGACAATGACTTGACTCTGACTCGATCACCTTCAGACCTTCGACCTTCAGACCTTCAGACCTTCGACTTTCAGACCTTTGACTTTCAGACCTTCGACAATCCCAAAAGCTCCGCAACCGTTATAAGCCTACTTTGACAACTTTTAAGCCCATATTTTCAAACAATTACACCTTTTATCTGTTAATTTGTTAACACTTACGTAAAGCCCAAAAAATATCATATGGCACTTTCCTTTCCATTTACTATTCCAATGCAAGCTGCTGAACTACTCAACAACAGCCCTTCGGCCACCTTTTTCGAAAATTATGAAGCTCTTGCAGATGCAGCAACCGGCGGAAAAGAAAATCTGAGCTTCGAGGTAGCCTATGAAGTACCAGGCAAAGGCAGCCTTGTCGAAGCCATTGTTCATCGCGTAACCAACGGCATTTCGGCCAACTATACCGAACCCTATATGCGCCGTCGCGATCCCGATACAATGCTAATCGCAGATGACTTGCCATCCGACAAACTACGCTACGAAACCAAGATCGGTAAACCCTTTGCGCCCTTACGTCAGGAAAGTTTTGAATGGATGAAAAAGCGGGAACTCGCCTATTTCTTCTTCAAAATCGGACTTCTCGACGACAGTCCTTATGGTTTAGCCATAGCACCCGCCAATGCCGGTTTCTTTGCTATGGGTTTGGCGATGCTGCAAAAAATTGTGCCAGTCAGTGCTATCCCTGCCAAAACAGCAATCAGAGCAGTAGTATATGTGGCACCACCTTTCCGACACACCCATTTCGATGGCAAACAGATTGTGGTGCACAACCGCACTGACGAAACCTATGAAGTGTTTTCATACAACCTTTATCCGGGTCCAAGTGCCAAAAAAGGCATCTATGGCGTATTACTCACCATTGGTGAATACGAAGGCTGGGCAACAACCCATTGCTCGGCTGTGGAATCGGTGAGCCCTTACGATAATGTGATTCGCTTTATGCACGAAGGTGCCAGCGGAGGAGGCAAAAGTGAAATGTTGCAGCATATTGTGCGCGAAAGAAGTGGCGAAGTGTTGATTGGCGAAAACACCAAAACCGGCGAACGACGTACCATTATCATCCCACGATTCTGCGAAACCCATCCCATTTGCGACGATATGGGCATGGTACATCCTTCGTTTCAAACGGGCAGCGGGCGTTTGCGTATAATGGATGCTGAAAATGCCTGGTTTATTCGTACAGATAATATCACCGGCTATGGAGTTGATCCCACACTCGAAAAGATCACCATTAATGCCAAACAGCCCTTACTTTTTTTGAATATCCAAACAAATCCCGGCGGTACTGCCCTAATCTGGAATCATATTGAAGACAGCCCCGGAAAGCCTTGTCCAAACCCCAGGGTGATCGTACCCCGCGAATTGTTTGAAGGCACACTCACCGAACCGGCTTCTATTGATGTTCGTAGTTTTGGAGTACGCACCCCGCCCAGTTCTGCCGAGCAACCCGGATTTGGGATTATTGGTCTGTTCCATATTCTGCCTCCGGCATTGGCCTGGCTCTGGCGACTAGTTTCGCCTCGTGGTCATGCAAACCCTAGCATCATCAGTACCGATGGAGGAATGGGAAGCGAAGGTGTGGGCTCTTTTTGGCCATTTGCTACGGGCAAAAAAGTAAATCATGCCAATGTGCTGCTCGATCAGATTATTCAAAACACACGAACACGTTATGTGCTCACCCCAAATCAATATGTTGGCGTATGGAAAGTGGGCTTCCGTCCGCAGCTGCTGATGCGCGAATACCTTACAAGGCGCGGTACAGCGCGTTTCAGGGCCGATCAACTCAACGCAGCTCCGAGCAGCTTATTAGGCTACGAGCTCAACTACCTCACCATCGAAGGTTCTAAAGTGCCTTCGCGATTCCTCAAGGTTTACAAACAAGCCGAAATGGGTATGGAAGGCTATATGAAAGGTGCTCAGATGATTGATGAATTTTTTCAGAAAGAATTGCCGCAATACCTTACAGACAATCTTTCTGTTTTGGGCAGAAAAATCATCGAAACCTGCCTCGAGCATGGCTCCCTGGCCGATTACGAAGCACTTATTCCCAAGACACACCACTAAAATAAACCCAAACAAAGCCACACTCAATTGCATTTACTGCAATTATGTTTGGCTTTTTTTTTAGGGGTGAATATTAGCTTTTGGTTCGATTATTATTCCTCCTTCATTGTTGATCAATAATCTGGCTATTCATTTGCATTTACTGTACAACGTATTCTTTCGATATATTGTAAGATTGTATATTGATTCCTTTAAATAAAGGTAATAAATCACTGTTTCCTGGAATAATTCACGTAAAAAAACTCATTTACTGCAATAATTTCATCCCTACGACTTAGGAAAAATGGATAAAACCGTAAACCATCACTCATCAACCTTTAAAAACAATGAATACTTTTTGTGATCGCTAAGAGCTCCTTGCTGCTAATGTCTGCTTTTTTTATTGTGGCACTATTCTTATGAGAACTGAAATGGAAAATTCAGCTTATAATGTCAATTGATAGAAGGTGATCTTTGTAGGATCATTCGTTTTTTTAAAAAAACGGTTGTTATGGTTTTTTGTTTCATACAAAATCCCGGCTTCACCAATAGCGGGGACTTTGATCCTTTGTCCGGCCAAAGGACTTGAAAACCAGCTTATGGAGTTGGTTTTTTGTTTTTCAGGATACGGATAAAAATCCGCGATGGTGCCTGTGTGGAACAAGCCGTGATAATCACCAACACAAATACATATAAAACATGATAATTCATGTACTTTGAAAATACTGGTAATGCGTCAATTTTAAATAATTGAGCCGTAGTTGTTGACTTTATTGAAATATCAGTCACAAAACTACGTTGTTCCAAATTCTTTATGCCTGCTCCTTAATCCCTGAGCCACAGTGCTAAAATCCTGCTCTTTCTCAAATTCAATCATTAAATTCCCGCCTACCAACACCCTGAGATTGATGCCTAATTTGAATATTTCGCCATAAACTTCTTTCTTTATCCCGATGCTATAATCCTTGTTTGCTGAGGTTCATCATCAAAGCTGGAAAGCCCTATCGATATTGATCTGTTCTAAAAAGACAATATCATGCGAAACAACCAGTAAAGTTCCCTGATAATCTTTTATCACCTCGGTTAGTATTTCTATGTTTCGGATGTCGAGATTATTGGTTGGTTCGTCAAGCACAATCATATCCGGAGCCTGATTGCTCAAACTCAGGCGGCACAACATCAATCGCATCCTCTCGCCACCGCTCAAAACAGCGCACGATTTGTCCCAATCGTTTTTCGTAAACAAATACCTGTTCAGATTGGTTTTTATCTGGTGTTCGTGCAGTGAGGCAGCATTGAATAATTGCGCCTGCTCGTAAACATTCAGATCAGCATTAATGAGCGCGTAATTCTGGTCGATGTAAACCGATTTCCCTGTTGCCCGAAAAAGCTGTCCGGTTTTGGGTTCCAGGGTTCCGAGGATCAATTTGATCAGTGTGGTTTTTCCGGAGCCGTTTGGCCCTTGAATGGCAATTCTTTCCCCACTCACAATTTGTAGGTTTATATTTTCCTTCCAGAGATATTCCTGCTGTTCGTAACCATAATTGATCTGGTCTGCAATAAAGAGTTTCTTGCCCTTGTGAAGTCCGGAACTTTCGAAATTGAATTTCATCTGGTCAATCCCCGAAAAACCGGCACGCAGGCTCTGAAGCTCCGACCTGATGTTTCCAATAATTTAGTGCGCTGTTGCAGCGTTCTTCTATGGTTCAGTCATCATTAAGTGTTTCATAGTTTTGCTCTGAGATGTTTCCAGCCAAAATTTCGTGAAGTGCATTTAGTTTTTTGTCAATTCCCAAAGCCTCGCCTATGCTAAGATTATTGTATTGACCGAATTGCTGAGGCACATAATACGGCCTGGCATCCAGCTGAATGGTTCCGTTTGATGGCATCAAAATCACTGCAATGATCTTTAGGAGAATTGATTTGCCTGTTCCGTTGTTTCCAATCATGGCAATTTTTTCCGAAGGATTCAGGGTAAGGCTGATGTCGCTGAACAGCAATGCACTGTCGGGATGTGTATAGGATAAATTTTGAATCGTAAGCATAATTTCTTCCATTAGCTGAAAAACATGGCAGGTTAATCCATGCAGAGGATCGGCCATTATCTAAAAATGGGAAAGAAATTATATTTTCATTGTTGCTTACTTTGATTAATGCCGCAAAAATAAAAAATATTTCAGAATCAAATTGTACTGATATATGATCATATGGAATTACCTGTAACAGACTATCTTTCAGTCAACAGGTTAAAGAATTTCATGTTATTCAGGGTTTGCTGAAAACCCCGAAATAGACAATCCCGGTCAATAATCCCTATTATCCTCCGGGGTTATTCTTTGTTAACATCACGGTATATATCCATCTTATCCGTTGGTCGCAGTGCATCGAGCCATTTAAATCCCTTGAGTTTTTCTTCGCTTGGTGGTAAGTCCTTCTCGGGATACATCACTTCATTGGGACTGGAGCGGTAGATGATCTCATTAATCTGACTTTCGAGTAGTTTGATCAGCATCCGGCTTGCCTTGGCCAGGTTAATTCCAATCAGATTCTTATCCTCTTCGCGTACCCAATACACCGTTTGGGCGTTGCCTTCCACGGCAATACGGTCAAGTTCATTTTCTTCGAAATAACCAATCATATCCTTGCCTTTGATCTGGTTAAAGCCTTTGATGCTGTCGCGCGAAACGATGAAAGCGTTGTTGTACATCACCAGGCTGTCGAGGGCTTTGTTGGTCATCATGATGTGAATCGAATCGGCTGTGAGCTGGTTTTGATCAGACCACAGCACCGGATCGCGATACAAACGAATGGTAGAATCCGATATCAGATAGGAAAGACTGTCGCAAACGCCCTGCATATCAGATCTAAAAAATCTCACGCCATAATAAGCTTCCATCTTTTTGACTTCATGCTCCTTATCAAAATACAAAAAAAGCGTGTCGGCATGCATAAAAAGCGAATCGCCCGAATCGTACGAAACAGCCATAGCACTATCCGTAACGTATGATTTTCCTTCCAGTTCCCACAACTGCCCAAAAGCTCCCTTCACAATAACCTGATAATTGGTATCCACCACCTCCACATGTCCGCCGGCGCGACCAAAACCAGTGTTTCGATCATAAAACATGGTATCGGCATACACCATTTGCTCCATGGTGTAAATGCTTGGTCGCTTGGTAAGGTAGGCCTGATCGGTCAAGGTATTGTACCAGCCATAAGCTCCATAAAGTGTGTTTTCGTCGCTGCGAATCACCGTTGGTCCATAAAACCAGGCTATCTGCGATTTTGAATTGTAAACGAGCGTGTCTGAGTAAGTTTCATAGTCGGGCGTAAGCAGCACTACCTCCTTTCGAAAGTAAAATTCCTTGATATCCGATTGGTAATACCCTTTCACACTGGTGAGCACTTTTTCACCCTGCGTAATTCTACCATTATTGGGATAATGGGCAAGCTTTGTGATGCGATTATAAAGGAGGTATTGCGTTTCGAGGAAGGTTGAATCGTCAATTAGTTTTACATTGTCAAAAAGCTCGGCAATACGGGTGTCCCCATTGTATATCAGCCGGTCAGAAAAAATATCCATACTGGCGTTCACATTGATATGTACGCTGCCGAAAGCATCAAAGTTGCGGGTTTTTTCGTTCAGATAGGCACTGTCGCAATAGAACAGCATAGAGTCCTGCCGCAAAATAACATCACCTACCAACCGCTGCACATCTTTTCCGAGACGGACATCATAATTGGCTCTTTTAGCCCTTTCGATGTGAATGACAGTTTTTTGTGCCAACACAGCAGGACTAATAAAAAGCAAGCATAAAAAACCCAAAAACAGATAGTGTTTCATAAAATTGTCAGGTTGCAAAATTAGTGAATTAGGGCAATCAAGCTTGGTTTTAGTTCATCCTGATGCCACTTATCCCAATTTACTGATTTTTCGGAGCATATCTTTCTCAGTCAGCTTGATATTTTTGCCTTTCACCTGAATCAATCCATCGGCTTTGAGACGTCCGAGGGTTCGCGTCACACTTTCGCGCGTGGCATGAATGTAATCGCCTAAATCGCTTTGCGACAAGGGCAGATCAAAACTGTCGGCCTCAAAAATTTCATCCGCCAAAAAAAGCAGGGCATCAGCCAGCCTGCCATGGATCTGTTTCTGCATCTGATTGATTGAACGATCGTAAAACGTAAGCTCATCCTGACAAATGCTGTTGATCACTTCATTGGCAAACCTGCCATTTCGCATGATCAGGGTTTTGAAAGTGCTCGTTACAATAAAACAAACAGTAGTGGGCAAAAGTGCTGTGGCTGAATAATTGTTAATCCTATCTCCTAAAACTGTCGGGATGCCAATGAAACGGGGAGGTTTTACCAACTTTAGAATCTGATCCTTTGACGGACCGTTCTTGTGAATTTTGACCAGGCCTGTTTTTACGTAGGCAATATTTGAAGTTAACGATCCCTGTTGAAAAATACGCTCATTGCGGGCATATACAGCACCGGCACAATTTGTTTTAAGAATGTCAAGCTCTTGCTGATCAAGCACTTCAACAGCGCAGGAACGAATGCGACATGTTTCACAATTAACCTGACCGGGAAGATCCATATCAAAAACGGTTTTTATTTGGTTCAATAAAGATACGTCTTTTGTGATATAGATCATAGTTCTGTTGTGCATATTATCACAACTGCCTATGTAATTGGCTGAGGTTGCGGGCTTAAATTTGTAGTAAAATATATGATTATGTGCAAGTTTGCTAAAATAGCCTCACGTATTGGATTAATCTCTGTATTGTTGAGCATTATCGTTATGGTTTCAGGTTGGTTATTCGTTGATATCAATATTTGTATTGTATCAATAATATTGATGTGTTTGGCGGCTGTTAGTTTTACGCTTTGCATGATATGCAACTTTGTTCACAACAAGCCCGAAAACAAGCCAACCAGCTAAGGTCTCTTTTGTTCGCCTTGCAGGTTATGGAGCAGGATCAGTTTTTTACTGTTGTTGCTTGTTCAAGATACCCTAATTTGGCAAGGGTTGTATGGTTATCCCATAAACGGGAGAAAACAGGAGTTGGGTTAGCTCCTGTTTTTCTTTTACAAAAAAAAGGAACGACATCGGCCGTTCCTTTTCTTATTATTTTATCAAAAGCTTACATCTCGACCGTTTCGGTGCGGATGGGTTGTGGTTCAGCTTTGTGAATTGTTAGCTCATCTATCAAATTAGTAGCACCGGCATATTTATCAATCACAAACAACACATAACGGATATCTACATTGATAGTGCGTTGCAAGGCTGGCTCAAAAGCAATATCGCCGCTCATGGCTTCCCAGTTGCCATCGAAGGCAATACCAATCAGTTCGCCTTTGCCATTGATCACGGGGCTACCTGAATTTCCTCCAGTGATATCATTCGTACTCAGGAAGCAGATAATCAGTTCCCCATCCTGACCATAAGGCCCGAAATCGCGGGTTTCGATCAGTGTTTTAAGATATTCCGGCACAATAAATTCATCATCATTCGGGTCTTCTTTTTCCAAAATTCCGGCCGAGGTAGTCAAATAATTATACCGGATGGCATCAGCTGCCTGATAATCCTGCACGCTTCCATAAGTCATACGCATGGTGGAATTGGCATTGGGATAGAAAACTTTATCCGGTTGCATCTCGCGCAAACCAGCCATATACATGCGTTCTGCTTCGCTAAGTGCAGCTTGACCGGCCTGAAAACCACCAGCTACTTCCATCATCTTGCCCATAAAGGCGTTAGCCAGCTCCAATGCCGGATCTTTTTCGAGGGTGCGCAGATCGGGCTCATTCAAAAAAGCCATCACCCTTGTTTCGCTACCAAAAATGGAGTTCTTGAAAAGGTCAGCAGCATAATCTTCAAAACTGCCTTTGTATTTGTTAAACATCTGATATACCAACGGAACCTGCAAATTTGTCGGAACATTTTGATAATACTTCCATAGCATTTCGCTCAACACTTTTTGATCGGCGGGAGCATAATAGTTTTTAAAATGCTCGGCCACTCCTTCTTTGAGTGCTTCTGCTGCCTTTTCGGCTTCTGCTTTACGATCAGCTTTCATTTTGGCTGCCATTTCCTTGTCTTTGGGCAACTCACTTTTTTCGACAGGTTTTAAAAGTCCGGCTAATCCGTTAAAATTATTGGCATATCCAACGATTTCGGCACCGCCAAGACCGGCAAAATTGGTATAGAGGAAAGGCTCAATAGATCCACTCATCTGGGCATAAGCCGTTTGGAGTGTTGACAACACTTCTCCATACTTTTGCTGTCGTTCAGGATTGGCGGTTGCCCAAGCTGTAAATTCAGCTTCCAGTTCAGCCTTTTGTCCGGCAACATCCAATCGTTTCAAACCGCGCGTTTGCCCGATAAGGTACTTCCAGGTATTGGCCACAACAGCATATTTTGAAGCATACTGAATTTTAACTTTTTGGTCGGCATTCATAAATTCTTTCCAGGTTTCCAGCTTCTTTCCAAACATTTCGATAATGGCCGGATACTGATCATCAAGCAGGAAGTCGATTCCATAAGAAGTAAGGTATCGGTCAGTACCGCCGGGATAACCCCAGATCATAGCAAAATCATCTTTTTTAACGCCATCCAGGCTGATAGGCAGATAATGCCTGGGTTGGAGCGGGATATTTTCGGGTGCATAATCAGCCGGGCTGCCATCCGGTGCGCTATACACTCTGAAAATGGAAAAATCGCCTGTATGACGCGGCCACATCCAGTTGTCGGTATCACCACCAAATTTTCCAATGGCTGAAGGTGGGGCACCTACCAATCTTACATCGGTATAAACCTCATAAACAAACATATAATATTCATTACCTTCAAAGAAACTCTTGACAACTACATTGTATTTGCCATCTTCTCCGGCAGCTTTCTTCATCCGATTGCTCACCTCACGGATAGCTGCGGTACGTTCCTGCTCAGTCATTTCATCGGTTACATCAGCCATCAGACTGTCCGTAACGTCTTCCATGCGAATCAAAAAGGAAGCGGTGAGTTCTTCATTAGGCAGCTCCTCATCTAAGCTTTTGGCCCAAAAACCATTGGTAAGGTAATCATGCTCAAGGCTGCTGTGTTGCTGAATAATATCGTAGCCACAATGATGATTTGTAAATAACAAGCCTTTATCAGAAACAATCTCGCCGGTGCAGAAAAAGCCCGAAGGCGTTGGACTGGTCGATAATCCGACAATGGCATCCTTAAGACTGGCATTGTTGATGCTATAAATTTCATCTGCAGATAGCTGTAAACCAGATTTTTGCATATCTGCATAATTCAGTCGCTCAACAAACATGGGCAACCACATGCCTTCATCGGCATAAACTTTCCCTAGATTGGCCATCAATGCGAAAGCGATCAGCCAAAACAATTTTTTCATAGACGTATAAGTTTTAATGATTTGAAAAATTATTCAAGAAATTTAATTTAACAGAAAACATGCCATGCTGGGCAATAAACTTGTTTTCAGCATATTAACAAAACAAATGTATCACAAATAAACAATTTCTGTTCGCCAGGGTGCAGTAAGTTGTTCGAAAATGAACAGCTTACAAACCAAGCATTTCAGGACCCATTTTAAAGAAAATATCCACTGGAATATTAGCTTCTGTAAGGCGATCCAAATCTGCTTGGAGTTCAGGCTTTACAACACCTTCGTTGGCAATCCAGGTTTTTACGGTTTCATAGTCACCATCGCCCTGTGCTTTTAATATCATACCGGTTAGCTTTTCGGCAGCGGCCATCATTTTTTCCAGATCGATAGCATAAAAACCCTCATCAGTGCGTTTGAATGCGCCTTCTTCGCGGAAGAAATTGAAAGTAAGCATATTGGCCTTACCGTGTGCACTGGCAGCACCAAAACGTACCGAGCGGAAAAAGCCTGCCATAAATGTTACATAATTATCCATCAGCTCCGTATCGGTGTATTCGCCCATTTGATGGAGTTTGGTAACGAGATAAAGTCCCAGAATATCAGCTTTGGCCTCTTCTATGGGCGAATATTGTTCCTTTAATGCTTTACGAACAGTTGATTTTCCATCAATGGTATTTTTAATGCCCATGCCATGTGCCACTTCGTGAAACATGGTATTACTAAAGAATGCATCAAACTTGATGTGTTGCCGCAATTCCGGAGCAATCAGCACATTGGAGATCGGCATTAAAATCTGATCAAACTTAGCCCTCATGCTATTCTTTAGTTGAAGCTTGCGTGTGCCTTTTTCCAGTTGAACCCGCTCATCGTTGGGCAGATTGATGGCGATGGTTTTGCCTGCCATATTGCAATCGCCGGCATAGTAAACCACATCGTATGCATTGAGGTCGGCATCGGAGCCCGGCACTTCATTTTTATACTTTTGATCCACCGGTAATTGGGTTTGCAGATCAGGCAAAAAAGCAGCATAATGCGAAAGACGATCGCTCCACACCTTATCCTTGATAAGAATAAAAGCTTCGTGTGCGGCTTTGTAGCCAAAGAGGGCATCGGTATAGTTTTCGATTGGTCCTATCACCAAATCCACATTGTTATCGCGCACATCCATCCAGGCCATATCACTCTCAAAATAATCATCTGTGCGCAGTGCAGTGGCACGCAATTTCAGATAATCAGCAAAGGCTTTATCGCCAGCCAGTTCGGCAGCTTTATCAAGTAAGTCAGCCGCACGGCTAATCTCATTTGCATAGGCTTCGTGATACCAAACTGTTTTTAAGGTTCCATTTTCATCCCTTCTGATCAAGGTGTAAAGACTAGTTTTGTCAGGGTTGTCAAAAGCTTCAAACTCTTCAACAGTCATATCCAATGGATAAAGCTGAGCTCCTGCGGGTTTCTCGCTGAAACCTTCCAAAAAAGGTTTTTGGTTGTCCAGCTCATCCCAGGGACCATAATTAATTGTCGCAAATTCTCTTGCCTTGGCATTTTCGATCGCATCCAGAAAAGCTGCTTTTTCGCCTAAATTCTGCATCCAGAAAATATCATCCATGATGGCAGCTGCTTCGAACAGCAGCTTAAGCATTTCTTTCTCATCACTGCTCAGATGACTTACATCGGCCGTTAGCGGCACTTCAACATATTTATTCAATAATGTTTCCATGGGATCTTCCTGTGTTTGGGTTTGCTTTGGTGTTTGCTCACAAGCAGCAAGCATAACGAGCATTGCCAGGATAAAACTTAATTTATTCATAACCATTGTTTTAATACATTAACTATCAATTGTGCGAATTTACAAGATTTTCAGGGAATTGTACAGTAATATTTAAGTTAATGTGAAAATAATAACACATTTATTCAAAAATAAATACAGCAAAATTCACTACCTCAACGAATAATCCACTGATCACATCCACCATGATTTAAGGCAGTTTAGCTATCTTTGCCGAAATTTTCAAACGCATGTCAAATAACCTAAGCGAGCAGGAACAGGTGAGGCGGCAGTCGCTGGCCGAATTGATTAAAATGGGTATAAACCCATATCCGCAGGAAGCTTACGAAGTGAATACTTCAGCGGCTGAAATTCTGGAAAAATTTCCCAAAAATCCTGAAAATTTCAAACAAGTCAGTCTGGCAGGCCGCATTATGAGTCGCCGGATTATGGGTGCTGCTTCTTTTACCGAATTGCAGGACAGCACCGGGAGAATTCAATTGTATTTCAAACGCGATGATATTTGCCCCGGAGAAGATAAAAGTCTTTATAATATTGTTTTCAAACGCTTGTTGGATATTGGGGATATCATTGGCGTAGAAGGCTTTGTTTTCACTACCCAGATGGGCGAAATCACAGTACATGTCACCTCGCTGAAGGTACTCAGCAAATCACTCAGACCGCTGCCCATCGTAAAAGAAAAGGATGGAAAAATTTATGATGCCTTCACCGATCCTGAGCAACGCTACCGGATGCGTTATGTGGATTTGATCGTAAATGAGGAGGTAAAAGATACTTTCGTTAAACGCACGAAGGTAATCAACAGTATGCGTAACTTTTTTAATGCATCTGGCTACCTGGAAGTGGAAACACCTATTTTGCAACCCATTCCCGGCGGTGCTGCGGCAAGGCCATTTGTAACGCACCACAATGCGTTGGACATTCCGCTTTATCTGCGCATTGCCAACGAGCTGTATTTGAAACGATTAATAGTTGGTGGTTTTGATGGGGTGTATGAATTTGCCAAAGACTTCCGCAACGAAGGGATGGATCGTATGCACAATCCCGAGTTTACGGTGATGGAAATTTATGTGGCCTACAAGGATTATCGCTGGATGATGGATTTTACAGAAGCCATGCTTGCAAGTGTAGTGAAGGAAACCACCGGAAGCACAACAGTTGAAGTAGGTAATAAAACAATCAGCTTTGAAAAACCCTTTGCACGGGTACCAATTTTGGAAGCCATCAAAACCCATACCGGCTATGATGTTTCGGGCATGAACGAGACCGAACTACGCATGGTGTGCCGCCAGTTGGGAATTGAAGTGGACGACAGCATGGGCAGAGGCAAACTGATAGATGAGCTTTTTGGTGAGCGATGCGAGTCCCATTACATTCAGCCCACTTTTATCACAGATTATCCCGTTGAGATGTCGCCACTTTGCAAGCGCCATCGCGACAACCCCGAGCTTACTGAACGTTTTGAACTAATGATCAACGGCAAGGAAATTGCCAATGCCTACACCGAACTCAACGACCCGATCGATCAGCGCCGACGTTTTGAAGAACAACTAAAGCTCTCTGAGCGTGGCGATGACGAAGCCATGTTTATCGATCAGGATTTTCTGCGGGCACTTGAGTTTGGTATGCCACCTACCTCGGGCATGGGAATTGGCATCGACCGGCTGGTGATGCTGCTCACCGGACAAACAAGCATTCAGGAAGTGCTATTCTTTCCGCAAATGCGACCCGAAAAGAACAAAATAGTACTGGATACCAACGATTTGATGCGTTTTGGAATACCAGAACAATGGAGCCGACTGATCCTTGAAACAGGCCTGTCGAGCCTTGAAATGCTTAAAGAAGAAAACCCTTCCGGTTTATTACAAAAGCTCAACGGATTACGCAAAAAGAACAAACTCGACATACCGGCACTTCAACTGGAAGAGCTCGAAAAATGGCTAACAACTATTGCAAAATAGCTTTGCAGGCAAAAGTCAATAGTTAAGGGTTATAAACAATTAGCTGTTTATAACCCTTTTCAATACTACTGTATTTGAGTTTTATTCTTAGCTATTTTAGCTGCTTAAGATGCATTATTGTCTCAATTAGAAAACATATATCCAACTTACCGGCATGTATAAAAACTATCGATCATTTTATTCCATATTATTACTTGTTAGTTGTTTTCTTTTAGCACCAGCATTCCTCTTATCTCAAACAACCTACTCCAAAAACACCAGTAAAGAACAAAAAACCACATCACAATCACCAGTCAATCAATCTGTTAAATTTAGAAGCAACAGCTTTAAACCAGCCTGGCATCTTACGATAGGCGGAGGGCCCTCACTCTTTTTTGGTGATACCCGCCAATACCGATATTATCCTGTGGTGAATTACGAAAGTGAATGGAAGTTTGGTGGATCATTAATACTCGCAAGAAGTTTTACTCCTGTCTTTCAGCTAAGAGGTCAGATGCTTTACACCGGTTTGGCTGGCACAAGAAGGCCATGGAAGAGATATTTCAACACCGAACTTCTGGAGTTTAACATGAACCTTGCTATCAATCTTAACAACCTGATAAATGGCTATCGTTCCGACCGTGCATGGGGCGTTGACCTTTTAGTTGGTATCGGCCTTACAAATTTCAACACCACTGTGTACGAATTGGGCAGTGACAAAATTATTTCAAAACAAGGATTTGGAAATGGATCAGGAATTGGAGGCCGGACTCTGGAAGGCTTATTAATGGGAGGTATAGGTTTTAGTTATCAATTGAATACAAACTGGGGCATACGCCTCGAAACTGCAAACAGGGCACTCAATTCCGATAAACTGGACAATCATGTTGGAGGATTTAAATACGATATTTACAACCATAGCTTTCTGGGCTTAACTTATACTTTTTCAAGCTCCGGGAAAAACATCATACTGGCACCTGAAGAACCCGCATTACATATTGTTGATCCAGACCTGATGATGCCTGTACAGCCAGATAAGCAGTCAGATCAGGAAGTTACCAGCTTCAACAGGGTGATAGATGTGCTTGAACTAAACGAACAGCCCATTGAGGAGCCATCGGAGAAAACAGTTAAGCCAGAGCCAGAAGTAAAAACTGAGACTGAAAAACCTGCACCCGTAAAAACGATCTATAGAATAGAATATCGCGTTCAGATCAGGGCACGGTACGGAACAAGAATAGGAATAGATTATCTGGCCAGAACGTATAATCTGCCTGCCTCTGAAATCAAAGAAAACACCTTTAATGGCTATTATATTTACACCATCGGATCATTTGCCACTTACGATGAAGCTGCCAGCAAACGAAATAGCATTCGGTCGCAACATGGTGTTTATGATGCATTTGTTGTTGCATTTAAAGATGGAAACAGACTTCAGAAACTACCCTAATCAATCAAAATCTTACCTTTCGACAAGGTCTGCTTGTTCACCATCTGATTCTTTTTGAGGTAATTCGAAAGTGTATAAAATAGCCTCCAATTGTCTTAAAAAATCCCTTTTATCTTTACCCGGGGCATAAACGTAACCTTCAACCGTAATCAATCGGCCATGTGATTCATCCACAACGGTATAAGCTAAAAAT
Organism: Bacteroidales bacterium UBA6229; assembly: GCA_002440975.1. Taxonomy (GTDB): domain Bacteria; phylum Bacteroidota; class Bacteroidia; order Bacteroidales; family F082; genus UBA5536. The sequence continues at coordinate 11,206 of DJWN01000020.1, read as the reverse complement.
GGTCCGGCCATAAAATCACCTACCACATTCCAAAGTCCACGGGTTTCAACTGTATAGGAAGGACTAAAATTTAACACGACTTTGCTTTGAGGCAACACAAACTCTTTTTCGGTTGACATAAACGAACCTTCAACAGGACCAGGAATATGGCGATAGAGCAAAGAATCACGGACATAAACAAGCTTCGAATTGTTCAAGTCTGCTGTGTCTCTGTAAGGTCTTATGTAAAGTATCAATCCCTGGCTATAATCCACCAGCTCTTTTCTGATCCACATAAAATTGCCTTCGTTTTTGGCCACATAAAAACCTTCCGGAATCAACAGCTTAAATCCAAAAGTCTTCTCAACTTCATTGATTACCTTATAATCAGCCATTGGGCGATAGATATTCATCAGACGTTCGCGTTCCGATTGATTAAATAAGCTCAAAAAACTCTCTTTTTGTTCATCAAATTCCATTACCCATGAATCCGCATCAGGAGCTGTGATTTTAAACACGCGTTGTGGCTGCGCCCATAAATTGGTGCGCGTTTCGACAACAGGCTCTTTCAGTTTTTTGTCGTACTCAACCACCAAAATATTCCGATGCTTTTTAAACATCTCCGATAAATTTGAAACAGTAATATTTGCAATGCGATAAAGCGGCTCAGATTGCGGTAACCCATATTGATCCTGCGCAAAATAAGCACGAATAGCCTCTCCGGCTTTTCCATCCCATTGTTCCTGATTTTGTGTTACAACAAGAATTTCAGAGGTTGCACCAACCGATCGTGCCGTACGTACTTCCGGCTGGACACACGACTGTAAAAGAACCAAAATGACGAAAACTGCTGTCCATTTAAAAAGCTGTCTCATAGCTCATCGAATTTTGTGATTACTGTTCATGGCTGATGCCTGCCCTCAAATCCGGAGACACTTCCAAAAACAGTAATGCTATTAGTTATACAACGTCCTGTTTTGCTGCTCTGGTATAAAGTCAGAAAAAAATAAGGAAAGACTGAATCAGCCCGAACTATCCAATTTGCGTAATCTTAAGTTTTTGACCGGGCTTTATTCTCGCCGTATTTCCAAGCTTGTTCAACTGCCTGATCTGATCCACAGTAACCCCGTCATATTCGCGGGCAATATCCCAAAGGGTGTCGCCGCTGCGAACCGTGTGAATCAAAAACTTACCATCTGTCTCAGTATTTTGCGCCGTAGTTTCTGCTTGTGGATAAACCCTGAGTTTTTGGCCGGGATGAATGGTTGAGCCCCGCAGATTATTCCATTCGCGAAGATCTGTTACGCTGCACTGGTACTTTTTGGCAATCAATCCAAGATTTTCACCCGAACGAACCACATGCGTACTGGAAGTAGCAGAACGCACCACAGGTTTATTTCCGGCTTGTGCCATAGGTGCGCCCGAACTGTAAACAACCAGCTGCTGGCCCGGGCGTATCATCGTGCTGCGCAAATTGTTCCAGGCCATAAGCTGATTCACGCTCACGCGATATTTACTGGCTATCAAACCAAGGTTTTCCCCGCTTTTTACTATGTGAAGGCTACGATCGCTTACTTTTTTTATCTCATCCAGAAGCTTTTCCTTTTCGATTCCTTTTTGTGTTTTATAGGCGTAAAGTGATGTTTCGTTATTTAGAAAAGTGCCAATAAATTCCATCGGCAAACGCAGCAAATAAGGATTTTCGGCAGAAGCCGGAATAATTCCCTTTTTGTATTGCGGATTAAAAAACTCCAGGTCCTCCATCTCAACGTTAAGCAGCTCACTAATCTGATCAAAATGCAATACCTCACGAACTGTAACGGTATCCGTTCCCTGCATGATCATGCCCGGATATTTGGGGTAAATATGATGCTCGGGAGCATAATTCATCACATAATTTACAGCAATAAAAGCAGGCACATAACCCCTGGTTTCCCTGGGCAGGAAAGGCCAGATAGCCCAATAGTTCTTTAATCCACCAGCCCGGCGAATGGCTCTGTTCACATTTCCGGCTCCGGAATTATACGCAGCCAGCACCAAAAGCCAGTCATCATAAATGCCATACAAATCAAGCATGTGCTGGCAGGCAGCTTCGGTAGCTTTGAGCGGATCGTAGCGGTCGTCAACCAAAGAAGTGACCTTGAGACCATAAACCTTGCCTGTGCCATACATAAACTGCCACAAACCTTTGGCACCCATCCGGGAGCCGGCTGTCGGATTCAAAGCCGACTCAACCACAGCCAAGTGCTTCATCTCCAGCGGAATATCATAGCGATCGAGCAATTCCTCAAACATAGGATAATACACATACGACAATCCCAAAACACGACTGGTGAGTTCACGCTTTTTTTCAGCATAAAGCTCGATAAATGACTTAACATGCTTGTTATAAGTTAAATCAATTGGAGTTTCTCGATTAAGCAGGGCAATTCGTTGTTCGTAAATGCTATCGGCAAACTGTGGAACATCCATTGTCTTTAAACCATACATACCCATGCCCATCGAATCGGCAAACAACAGACTGTCGCCAAAATAACGAATACGATACAAACTATCGAGCATTTTTACTATCGGAGAATCATACACTATGCCCTCACCACTGTTCAAAGCCGAAACTTCAGCTTCTGAAATAGTCGATAGGCTATCTGCAACCATCAGGCTGTCGGGCAATACAGCACTCGAATCGCGTAGGAGCTGTTCGATTTCTGATTGTGAAAAACCAGGTAACTGAAACAATAATAATATGAGGAAGATCAGGCTCTTTTTGATCATACAAGACTACATTTTAAATGAAACTAAGTGCAAAACTAAAGTGCATTGTAACCATAATTTCCGGTCTGAATAAAAAGTAACTAACAACTTGGTGTTGAGTAATCAAGCAAAAAAATTCATCATTCAGCCGAAACTAGTTTTCATATCAGGTAGAAACAGCTATTTGGTTTTTTTCTCTTCGTCCGACTTTTTTTCGTCTTCACCACTGATACCATCCTTAAATTCCTTTACCCCGCGACCCATTCCACGCATCAATTCAGGGATCTTTTTGCCACCAAAAAGCAATAAAACAACCAATACGATGATCAGAATCTGCCATCCGCCTATCATTCCTAATAATATGGATAAATTCATAGGTTGAATTTTTAAAAATACTGTCCACAAAAGTACATGAAATATTTCAAATCAGATTACAATCCAACATTCATCACTTCTTCAACAGATTAATGTGGCTTTTAGCAAATCCTTTTCCGTGGAATAACGGGAAATTTTGGTGATTATTTTGCCCGCCAAACAAATAAATGACCAATATTTTTACCTTTTGCCAGCATTTTAATTTTTTGATCAAACGATGAAACATTTATTCCGAATTATTTTTTTATGTGGTTTATTGATTTCTTTTAGCACAACAGCACAGGAAAAAAAACCAGCCGACTGGCGGCAGTTGCATTACCTTTCTGAGGAGGAAATGTCGCTGCCGGTTACGAATCACCTCACTTTTACCGAAACTGACCCACCTGAAGGCGATGTGCGTATGGTAGCTGAATATGAACCCATGCAATCCGTTTTAATACGCTATCCACTTGGCATTCCTTACAGTGTAATTGCCGAAATGGCCGAAGACATCAATGTGGTTACGCTCGTAAACAGCAATTCACAAGCCAATCAGGTGCTGAATCTTTACGAACAAAATAATGTAAACACCGATAACTGCACCTTTATCATTACCCAAACCGACTCCTATTGGACACGTGATTACGGCCCCTGGTTTGTTTTTGACGGCAACAAAGAGCCCGGCATTGTTGATTTTCCTTACGACAGACCCCGCCCCAACGACAACAACGTTCCTGCTGCTGTGGCTGCTGATTTGGGTATTAATCTCTTTGGTATGAACCTGACCCACACAGGTGGCAATATGATGGTTGATGGCACTGCGATGGCAGCCTCTACCGATCTGGTTTATGACGAAAACATCATCCTTCCCCAACAAGTTGCTCAAAAAGTTGAAGACTATCTGGGCATCATTCGCTATGATGTTACCATTGATCCGCTTGGCGATTATATCAAACATATCGATTGCTGGGGAAAATATCTTGGACCTGACAAAATTTTGATCGGACAGGTGCCACAATCCGATCCGCGCTACAGCAATTACGAATCTGTTGCAAATTACTTTGCCACCACACCTTGTGTTTATGGATATCCCTATGAAGTTTATCGCGTTTATACACCCGGTGGAAGCCAGACTACACCTTATACAAACTCACTCATCTTAAATAACAAGGTTCTGCTTCCATTGAGTGGCAATCAGTGGGACGATGAAGCCATTGCTGTGTATGAAGAAGCCATGCCAGGATACGAAATCGTTCCGGTTGTCTGGAATAGCTGGTACAATACCGATGCCATCCATTGCCGCACCAGAGGTATTGCCGATTTGGAAATGTTGTATGTGGATCACCGGCCTTTGTATGACGAAGTGGAATATGCAGAAAACTATACCCTGAGCAGTAAGATTATTGCTTATTCAGGAGAAGCATTGGTGAGTGATTCATTATTGGTTTTTTACAGCATCAACGGAGAAGATTACAGCACAGCAAACTTTACTGCTGATGGAAATGAAGAGGATTTTTTTCATGCAACGATCAGCGGATTTGAAGGTGGAGATACCATTCGTTACTATGTTTTTGCCAAAGATGAAACCGGTCGCCGCCTGAAACAACCGATCATGGGCGATCTCGATCCACACGAGTTTATTGTAGGTGAACAAAGTTTCACTGACCTGACTTTTATGCCGGATACGCTTGTTTATAACTACGAATATGAACAATTAATGACACTTACCAACCCAACATCCGAGGCTGTGATAATAAGCAGTCTGGAACACGAAGGTATGTTTGAATTTTACGATATACCTGAATTTCCCTTTGAAATTCCTGCGGGAACCTCCCTTGAAATAAGGGTTATTCTAATCCCCGGTGTGATGCTGGATCCTATTGTATATTATGAAACGCATATTGGTATCGTTACCAATTTGAATACCTATTCAATGCCTGTAAAAATAAATGTTGACCTGATAAGCGGATTTGATCAAATAAAACCACTCTTTTTCAGTGTATATCCTAACCCTTTCAGTGATAAGTTATTTATTCAAATGGAAAATGCTTTAGATGAAAGAGTTGATTTAACGATTCGTGATCTTACAGGCCGGCTGATCATTAAACAACAAATTGAAAACTCAAACAGGAATAGTATTGAAATTGACCTACCTGAAAATCTGGATAAAGGCTTGTATTTCATAACGCTCAACAATGCCAATCAGCGACAGATTGTCAAAATTATCAAGCAATAAAACGGCATTGAACTAATTGCTAACAGTCCTGCTCAGTAAGGGGCAGGACTTTTTTTAAATCAAAATCTGACTGAGGTATATTGCTGCACCAAAAGCAATTATAGCAATCCAAACCATCACATTGGTTGGGAGGTCATCTTTTTCGGGATCATAATCGAAAGGAGATTTTTCTGACATCAGGCTATAATTTTAAAGCTCAAAAATAAGCAATCTATTCTGAATACACTTCAATCATCTGAATAATGGCGTGCTTGCAGGCCAGACAAAACTCCTCTCCCTTGAAAGTGTGCATCAGGCAATCGATCATTGGGCGGTACATGCCTTTGGCCACATAACCTCCGCCTTCGTAAACGCCTAAAACGGTTCTCATACTATCAACAGCCGGCGTGGGTATCGGCGTGAGCGTATCCATTAATGATTTCCATTTGCTGTCGAAATCAACCAAGGTAGTGAGGTTGGGCTCCCAGGGTTCTGTTTTCAGATTGTAAAATTCGGAATAAGCCGTTGAGCTATCAAAATATTCATCACCCAGGCCGGCAAAAGAATGCCCGAATTCGTGCACAATCACCTTGGACGACAACTGATTACCAGCCGAACTCAAACCATAATAATTATAAATTCCTCCGCCGCCATATTTGGTTGTATTAGCCAGGATATAAATCTGATCATAAGGTACCTGTCCGGCCATATCGCGAATGCTGCGGTTGTCGTAACTCATGCAATAGCGCTCGGAGTCGAAGGTATAAAAACTCGATCCAAGTGCTGTTTGAGGCCAAAAATCCTCGGCAGGAACAGGTATTCCTGATTCATCCGAAGGAGCCAGCACCGCACGAACTCTGAATTTATTCTTTAAAGATTTAAAGGGCTCAAACTGGAAAATACTTGCTGCAAAAAATTGGGCATCCTCCACAAATTCACCCAATTCCTCCATGGTATAACCATCTGGCAGCACCACAATATCCACCACTTCAGCAGCATCGCCATCGCCCCATACGTTCATTATCGGCCATTTCATTTTTGGTGCAGGCTTAATGAAATAATTTTTCGGATCAAGTTTTATGCTAAATACTTCTTCCCAATTTCCTTCAAAAGTGCGTGTTAACAGCCTGATTTGAACGGGTTTCTTCGGATATGGCATAACAACAGTTTCCGGAAAACTTCTTACGGTTTCCTTTGCCTCAGCCGTGGTTTGCCATTCGCTGAACAAGCTGCCATATCCTCTCGAATACAACACGGAATCTGTTGCCGCATCACGCATTTCCACCCAATGTTTGCCATAACCCAGAGGATCGATCAGCACATTTCTTGAACCAGCCCAATCGGCTTGTTCATACCAGTTTTCGAGTGCAATCCATTCATTTTCAATATTTCCTGAACGAATATAATCCAGGCGCAAACTTTTATTATGGAACACGCTGTCGAACTGGGCAGTTAACTGTAATAACAGCCCTAAAAAACTAATTGTTAGGAGTATCCTTTTCATTTTGTTTAGCTTTGGAAAGTAAAATTACAGTAAAATGTAACTTCTTCAAACAGGTTGCGTCCAATTGACTGAAACATGGAGCAGGAAGATCAAATCATCATACGTAAAGTTTTGGCCGGCGATACCGCTGCCTATGGTGTTTTGGTCGAAAAATACCAGCATATGGTCATGAATATTGCCTTTCAGATTTTGCATCAGCACGAAGAAGCCGAGGATTTGGCTCAGAACAGCTTTGTGAAAGCCTTCGAAAAACTCCACACTTTCAAAGGGGAATCAAAATTTTCGACCTGGCTCTATCGCATCGTTTGGCACATGACCATTTCGCAACATCGTAAGTTGCACAATAGCCTTAACAGCAATACGTTTTACCTGAGTGATGATCAGATGTCTGTTTCTGATGAAGCAACCGTTGAAGCACTTGATCGGGAAGAAGCTGTAGCAAAACTGGAGAAAGCCATGCAAAAACTGGATGCAGTGGAACGTTCGATTCTAAACATGTTTTACAAACAACAACTTAAAATACAGGATATTGCAGAAATTACCGGCCTCAGTCAGTCGAATGTAAAAGTAAAACTATTCAGAAGTCGCAAAAAACTGGCCCATCATTTTGAAACAACAACACAAGCTATTCACCTCGAAACCAATACACAATGAAATACAATAAATTCAATATCAACGACCTCCTGCAGGAACTGCCTGATGAAAAAGTAAACCACGACTTTAAAGACAAGGTGATGAATCAGATTGCAGCCATGCCACAAACTGCACCGGCAAGAAATCAATTGCTACCTGAGCGCTATTTGTTGTTTTTTAGTCTTTTTGTCGGATTATTAACACTCATTTTTCTACTTGATTTTGAATTTGTTAGTCAATTTCTAATTCAATTTGCACAATCTTTTGGAGGCTGGATTCAAACCGAACAAAAAGCACTTCCGGCGTTTTTTGAACTGATTGATAATCTTCCGGCCCTTAGTTTGGCCATTATCCCGGCTATTTTTGCACTTTTTGCCTTTGAACGCCTGATGCACAACCGGTTTTTCAGTAAAAATGCCGGTTTGATTTAGCTTTAATAGCTTTGTTAAAGTACTAAAAATCATTAGCGAAATAAATTATGATTCCAATTGAAATCGTATCTCAGCTGGAAAAACTACTTCAAAAACACACCGGCATCGAGGCCCTGATAGAGCAAACTCAAGCCCTTGGCGGTGGCTCAATCAATGCCGCCTACCGAATACGTTACGCCGGAAAGGAGTACTTTCTGAAATACAATCAGGCCAACCGTTATCCCAAAATGTTCGAGCTGGAAGCCAAAGGCCTGAGCATTTTGGCAAAAAGTAAAAAAATTCGCCTTCCTGAAGTTATTGGGACAGGTGAAGCCGGCCAAACAGCCTTTTTATTGCTTGAACATATAGAATCAGGCTATCCTGATAATAATTTTTGGGAAGTCTTTGGTAAAGAACTTGCTGATTTACATCGCGAAACGCACGTAACTTTTGGCCTCGACCATGACAATTACATTGGTTCGCTGCCACAACACAATACAACTTCACCAAGCTGGAGTGAATTCTTCATAAAGCAAAGACTGAAACCGCAGCTAAAAATGGCAGCAGGAAAAGGCTTTATGAATACCTCAATTCTAAACGCCTTTGAAAAATTATTTACCAAACTTCAAGGACTTTTTCCTGAAGAAGTGCCGGCTTTGCTTCACGGCGATCTATGGAGTGGCAATTTTTTATGTGATTCAAATCAAACACCCGTATTGATTGATCCGGCAGTTTATTACGGTCATCGCGAAATGGACCTGGCCATGAGCAAGCTTTTTGGCGGTTTCAGCCCACGACTTTATGAAGCTTACCATGCAGCTTTTCCTTTGGAAAAAGGCTGGCAGGAGCGCGTTGACCTTTGCAATCTTTATCCGCTTTTGGTGCATGTAAATTTATTTGGTGGCGGCTACGTTGGTCAGTTGCAATCCAGCCTGCGCAGATTTGTTTAAGCCCAACGCCAAAAGATTCGTTATTCTTGAAAAAAACGTAATTTTGCGCCCCTGAACAATCTCGTTTTCAAGCCAGAAATAAACTTCTAATCCCTATGGAAACCCCTGAAAAAGACAAAAAATCGCTCAACTTCATCGAAACCATTATCGAGGAGGACATCCAAACCCGAAAAAATGATGCCCGTGTGCATACGCGTTTCCCTCCGGAGCCTAATGGTTACCTGCATATTGGCCATGCTAAATCTATCTGTCTCAACTTCGGCCTGGCCGAAAAATACCAGGGCAAATGCAACCTGCGTTTCGATGACACCAATCCCACCAAAGAGGAAATGGAGTATGTGGATTCTATCAAAGAAGATGTGCAATGGCTTGGTTTTAAATGGAATGAAGAACCTTTCTTTGCTTCCGATTATTTCGATCAGCTCTACGAATGGGCTATACTACTGATAAAAAAAGGCAAAGCTTATGTGGATGATCAGCCTCAGGAATTAATCAGTCAGCAGCGTGGTACACCTACCCGTCCGGGCATCGAAAGTCCGTTCAGAAACCGTTCGGTTGAAGAGAACCTCGAACTTTTTGAGGCCATGAAAAGGGGTGAGTTTCCCAATGGATCCAAGGTTTTGAGAGCCAAAATAGATATGTCATCGCCCAATATGCATATGCGCGATCCGGTGATGTATCGCATCCTTCATGCCGATCACCATCGCACCGGCAATAAATGGAGCATTTATCCGATGTATGACTATGCTCACGGACAGTCAGACTATCTGGAAGGCATCACTCATTCACTTTGCACACTCGAATTTGAGGTACACCGGCCATTGTACGACTGGTTTCTCAATCAAATCATAGAGGAAGGAACTTACAGGCCACGGCAGATCGAATTTGCCCGCCTCAATCTAAGTTATACGGTGATGAGCAAACGCAAACTGCTCGATCTGGTGAAAAATGGCGTTGTAAACGGCTGGAACGACCCCCGAATGCCCACTATCGCCGGCCTGCGCCGAAGAGGTTATACCCCTGCTTCTATCAGAGCCTTTGCCGATCGTATTGGCGTGGCAAAAAGAGATAATACGATTGATGTGGGATTGTTGGAATTCAGCGTACGCGAAGACCTGAACAAAATTGCACCCCGTGTGATGGCGGTGATTGATCCTGTTAAACTGGTTATCACCAATTACCCTGAAAATCAAACGGAAACTATCGAGCTGATCAACAACCCGGAAGATCCGGAAGCCGGAAGTCGTGAAATTCCTTTTGGACGCGAACTGTATATCGAAAGAGACGATTTCATGATCGATCCTCCAAAGAAATTTTTCCGACTTGCTCCCGACAAAGAAGTGCGCCTCAAAGGAGCCTATGTGATTCATTGCGACAGCTACGAAACTGACGAAAACGGTGAGGTAAAAACCATTTTCTGTTCCTACGATCCCGAAACCAAAAGCGGTACGGGCAGCAAGCAACCCAAAGTGAAAGGAACGCTTCACTGGGTAGAAGCCAAAACAGCTGTGGATGCCGAAGTAAGGCTTTACGACAGGCTTTTTAATGATGAAGACCCTGCAGGGCATAAGGATCAGGACTTTATGGAATTCTTAAATCCGGAATCCCTACAGATCAAAACAAGCTGTAAACTGGAGCCCATGCTGGCGACTGTTACGGCTGGCGAAAAATTCCAGTTTCAGCGTATCGGCTATTTTTGTGTGGACAAAGACAGCATGCCCGGCCATTTGATTTTCAACCGTACTGTGCCTTTGAGAGACAACTGGTCAAAAATGAATAATTAAAGCGCGGGAAACCGAAATTTTTAAAAAACATAAAAAGATTAGCTAAGAAATTGTTAATTTTGCAGCCGCAATGCCCGATGGTGTAATTGGCAACACGTCTGACTCTGGATCAGAAGAGTTCAGGTTCGAGACCTGATCGGGCAACTTGAAAATGAAAGCGTTACAATTTGATTGTAGCGCTTTTTTGTTTTCAACGAACAAAAATACGACCAAAAAACACCCTAAACGAAAATGAATCAGAAAGTTTAGTCTTCTAAAACTAAGTGCGAAAACTTCTTAAAACACCAATCAATAATTGAGAACAATTGCATATGATTCTAATTTGGTGTAATTTTACACCAAAAATTAATTATGCCCAGACAAAGCATCTCTTTTTCGAAACCAAATGACGAATGGTTAAAAGCACAAATTGAATCTGAAGAGTATTCCAGCAAAAGTGAGCTCATTAACGATTTGATCAGGCAGGCTCGTAATCAACAGGCTCAGGTGGATTGGATCAGATTAAAACTGGAAAAATCTGAACAAAGTGGTTTTACCAATGATACGAAAGAGCAGATTTTAAATCAATCAAAGGCTATGCTTAATGGCTGAATACAAGTTAAGTAATGCTGCAAAAGAAGACTTAA
>DJWN01000113.1:3943-7949 GCA_002440975.1 Bacteroidales bacterium UBA6229 | reverse complement strand
CAGAGATGCATACCCAAAATTGAAGGAAAAATCGTTGCCGCCGCTGCTGTTGATCAGACCGGCAGCACCAATAAGGCCGATGATGACACCGGCTATTTGAATGAGTTTGGTTTTGATTTTAAAAATTATCAAACCAATGAGCAGGGTGAAAAGCGGTGTGAGTGAGTTGAGCAAGCCGGCTGTTGAGCTGTCGATTCCTTTTTGTGCAGCAGCAAACAAAAAGGCCGGAAAGAAGTTGCCTGCAAAACCTGAAATGCTCAACCAGAGGATGTCCTTTTTGCTGAGATTTTTTAATCTTTTGATGGCAAATGGCAACAAAAACAAAAAGGTTATCCCCACCCGTATGGAGCCTACCTCAACCGGATCGAAATAAAGTAATCCTCTTTTTATAAGGATAAAGGAACTGCCCCAGGTAACTACCAGGCCCGACAGGATTAACCAGGCTGTTGTTGCTTGTGCAGGTTTTTGCGAGCCAATGTGCATAAGCTGTGATCCTTCAAAAGGCTAGTGGTTAGCCAACCAAATTTTAATGAGTGCAAAAGTATTTTATTTTAGATATATCGGACGGATTTAATTTTTTGGTCGAATGAGGTTACAGACTTTAAAGATGAAATTTGCACAGGGGTATCCATAGCAGCAGTATCAGGTTTCATATTAATCGTTTTTTGATTTCTGACAATTCCATAGCTTATGACTGATGTGCCCTGAGGTGTTTTTTATAACTTTGCAACTTATCCGGGCAATTTTTCGGACAGAGATAATAGTAGTGCGGGACTAACCATATGACAGAAGATCAGATTAGATGGATAAGTGGCCTGAAGACCGGTAGAAAAGAAATCTTTGATGAGATTTTCAGAGCCTATTATGGCGAACTGGTAGTGTATTGCCTTCGGTTTGTTGCTGATCAGGATATGGCCGAGGATATCGTTCAGGATATGTTCGTCAAGCTTTGGCTGCGACATACCGACCTGAATATTCAAACCTCTCTGAAAGCATATTTATATAGGGCAACAAAAAATCATGCTCTGAATCACCTGAATCAGTTGAAGATACAGGAGAAGTATAAAGAGTATGTAGGTTTTTTAACTTTGAATGGATCAGAAAGTCCGCTGGAGAAGCTACAGGAAACTGACCTGGAGTTGAAGATAAAACACGCAGTTTTGAGCCTGCCCGAAAAAAGACGGGAAGTATTTGAACTGAGCCGGCACGAAGGATTAAAGAATAAGCAGATTGCTGATCGGCTGAACATCAGTGTAAAAACAGTTGAAAATCAAATGACGAAAGCACTGGAACAGTTGAGAAATTTCCTGAAAGACTATCTACCGGTTTTATTTTTGGGTGTCCTGATTTATGAAACAATGGTCAGGATTATTTGGAATGATTTTTTTTAATATAAATAAGTAGGGGATAAAGTAAATGAGTTTGTCGTATTAACGAATCGTTAAAAAGGAAATTTAGGATTGAGAAAGTTTATCAGATATAAGCATCTTGCAGCCAAGTACCTCTCAGGTAACTGTAATTCCGCGGAACAACAGCAGTTCGAGCGGTGGCTTTCGTTGTCTGATAAGCACAAACATTGGTTTGAAGGGCAGACAAAAGCCTGGGAGCTTTCCCAAGCAAACACCTTATCTGATTCAATAAATGTTGAAGCAGCCTTAAATAAGGTGAATCAGCGCATTGCATTAATGCATCAGCCTCAGCCACATCGCAATAAAGCTGCCAGAAATCAGGTTTCAGTTTACGGCTGGGTGGCCGGTGCTGCAGCCGTATTTTTGCTCGGGCTGGCTGTTTTGTTTTTCATGAAAAATGAAGCCCAACCGCAGATGCAGATTTATGCTGCCACTGAAAAAACTGAGAATCCGCTTTTGCTTCCTGATGGTTCCAGCATTTATCTTAATGGCGGATCCGAAATAGTTTATCCTGAAGTTTTTGTTTCAGATTTCAGACAAACCACCTTCAAAGGCGAGGCCTTGTTTGAGGTGGAAGCCCAACCAGAGGCACCTTTCCAAATTCTTATGGAACATTTTGGTGTTGAAGTGCTGGGAACAAAATTTAACCTGAAAGCAACACCAGATTCCGATCAATACTTTGTTGATCTGATTAACGGAAAATTGAGGCTTTTCACTTTTGATCAGGATCCAAACAGCAGAATTGAGCAGCTTATACTTTTGCCCGGCGAAAGGGGAATTTTTGATGCTGCTACCAAACGGCTTTCCAGAGCAAAACAAACAGACCTGAATTTTATGGCCTGGCACAGCGGAATACTGGAATTTATCAACACACGGCTTACAGATGCACTCGAAACCATCAATGCCAACTATTCGGTTGAATTTGTGCTGGACGAAAAACATCATGACCTGAGAATCACTGCACGATTTGAAAAGGAATCTCCGGAAGAACTGATCGAATCACTCCAAACCATTTTTAGTTTCGAAGTTACACGAAACGGACAAACCGTTTATCTCAGATAATTTTCGGCCATCATCATTCCTTTCAAGTATTTTTGTACTTTAGCCACCGCATTAAAAAGTGATGCTAAAAGAACAAAACACCATAATTCCATTTAGTCACAACACAGCCAGGTTGCGCCCTGACAGCTTGATAAAGCTGCTTTTTGTATTGCTGTGTATCCAGCTTGGTATGCACAATGTTCAGGCTCAAAAACAGCCGGATAGTCTGGTTTCATTGCAAGTTCAGAATAAAGCCTTTGGCGAGGTGCTCGAAAATCTTTACGAACAATTTGGTATCAAAGTGGCTTTCAATGCTTCCGATCCCATTTTTAATAAAGCGATCAGCTATACCGCCGATCAGGTTCCGGTGTTGGAAATGCTCAGTAGTTTGCTTGAATCGGAAGGCTACGGGTATAGAAAGATTGGAGATCAATATAATGTTTACAAATTATTGCTAAATAATAAACAGGATGATACGGAAGCTGTTGCAGAGTCATCCATTCAAAAGCGTGCTGATACAGTTTTTATTCAAAATCCTGTAATTAGAACAGACACCTTGATTTTGAAAGACACCATCAGGCAAACAGATACGTTGGTAATTCGCGATACGATCAGGATATTTGTTGATAAACCTGTCGAGGGTCGGCGCAGCAGAATAAAAGATGTACGGAAAGATGTTTTTAATGTGGATGCAAACAGAACCAATGGAAAAGGTGTTGAATTGTTTTATGGCCGCAACTATGTCAATGCTGAATTTAAAGCCGGTAATGCAGAATCAAAGCAACTGGCTGCCTTATGGAATGAGTCGCTCGAACCGTCATTTATTTCGCAGCATCTGGGTGTTCGGCTACACAAGTGTAGTAACAAATGGTTGTTTTCGGCCAGTGTGACCTACCTTGATTTTGCACAAAACTTCAGCCACAACAGAACTATCCGAACAGGTGGATATTATGACATGGATACGCTGGACAGCTACTACAGCATTTCGGGTATGGATACCACCTGGTTTCATGTAATTGATTCGGCCTATGTACCGCTTGAAGAATCGAATTACAGCTACCAGACCACCAACAGGATTGGTATGCTCCATCTGGGTGTTGATGCTGCTTATCTGGTTGGTCAGTTGCCGGGGGTTAGGTTTTATGCCCGGGCCGGTTTGGGGCTTGCTACGGTGATCTATAAAAAAGGTTTTGCTTTTGAATCTCAAGCTGAGTATGAAGTGATGGATTTAAAAGATCTTGAGCTCTCGCCTCTGAATTTTACTTTTCGACTGGCTTTTCTTGCCAGGATGAGGCTTTCAGATGAGCTGGATCTGGTTCCTGAAGTAAGCTGGCAGATGCATTTTAATGATTTGTTTAAGGATTATCCCATAGCAACAGAGCCATCTTATCCCGGAATTTCGCTGGGACTGGTTTACTATTTTTAATTAAAACATTGTATGAAACTTAAGCAATTAGGGTATTTTATCTTGCTGCTTGTCGGTATGTTGAGTTGGAAAGTTGAAGGACTTTTTGGACAGCAGACCGAAATTGGAGGAAACCTGATTGCCGATCGTA
>DJWN01000113.1:0-3838 GCA_002440975.1 Bacteroidales bacterium UBA6229 | reverse complement strand
TATACCAATCCTGCCCAGGCATGGAAATGGAAAGGGATACTGGTACAGAATTGTTTGCAGGAGGATGGTGTAAACCTGATGTATATTGTGCTAAAGGACGCAGAGGTTGGGTTGAGTATAAGTAGCAGTGCCTACACTACAATCAGAAACTCCACCATAGCCGATAATTTCTGGAGAGGAATACTTATCGAAAATTCACATAGTGTTTTAATTGCTGAAAACAGCATACTGGATAATTATGTTGGAATTGAGGTAATAGCCAGAGGACAAGGAAACCAGACGGAATGGAATGTCATTAACAGCAATATCATTAGAAGTATTAATACAAATATTTCATTTTCTACCGAAAGAGGAGGTAAGTTTTCGAATAACACTATATTCAGAAATATTATTTTAGAAGGCTTGAATGGTATCTGGCTTGATAATAGTGGAGCCAATTTAGAAGCAGTTAATAGCATACAAAGCAATGTTTTTTACGATATAGGAGAAGCAGTGGGGTATGCCTTGTATTTGGCGGTTGATTCAGTAATTGTAAGGAATAATATTTTCTGGAAAAATAATCTGGCGATTTTCAGCAGACAAAAGGGAAATAACCAGATACAGAAAAATAGTTTTTATGCTAATAAATGGGCATTATTATTTTCGAATGCATCAAATGCCGACCTGGTTTCACACAATTCTTTTACTTTGAATGAGAAATCACTTCTTGTGATTCAGTCGGCTGATCAGCTTATGTTTGAAAATAATAATTTGTTTTATACCCAGGACGAAAATTATATTGTTGAGAACAGCACAACTGTCGATTTTTCGGTGGAAAATAATTTTTGGGGAACAACAGATCTTAGCAAGATTGAATCTTTAATTTACGATGGCAATGAGAACCCGGGTGTGGGATTTATGCATTTTTTACCTGTTCTGGAGCAACCTGATCAGCTTAATCCCGTAGCACCGCCATTTGGCGTGATCAAGCAATGGGACGGACAGCGGGTTATAGTCAGTTGGGATCAAAACATTGAAGCATATGTAGCAGGCTATCGGGTTCATTATGGGGGATTTGCGAATTATCAGTTCAGCGAATCAATGGTAGCGGATGATTTAAATACATTATTACTACCCTCAGGAGTGGACTACACTGACAGTATTGGCCTTACAGCTTATAAAGAAGACGCTGATTTTCAGGAATCCATTTTTAACGGGGATGAAAGTCCTTATTCGTTTGCCAGGCTTTACCCTTATGCAGGCCCTGACACAACGGTATGCAATAGTAATTTCGAGTTTGAGACTGCCAATGCCCAGGTCCCTTTTGAGTATCAAAAGTTGTTTTGGTCATCGGCTGGTGACGGGTATTTTTTAAATGAAACTTCACTGCATACCCTGTATTATCCAGGAATTGTCGATTCGCTTGAGGGGCAGGTAAATCTGTATTTAAATGTAATAGTGGAGGGAGATACCCTTACAGATGGGTTTCAATTGATGTTATTACCTTCTCCGATTGTTTTTGCCGGAAACGACTCAATAATTTATCAGACTGACAGTATTGAGTTATCTCATGCTATGGCACTGCATTCAAAAAGTGTAAAGTGGACAAGCCTGGGAGATGGTTCATTTTTGAACGACACAGTAGTAATTACAAGCTATTATCCTGGTAGTCAGGACAGAGAAAATCAAAGCGTGCAACTTATACTCTCTGCTATTGGATATTGTGATGCTTTTGTGAGTGATACCGTGACTTTGAGCTTTGAAAGCGCATTTCCGGTAGAAGGAAAGGTTTGGTCTGGCAACACGGTGCTGGATAGTGGAGTAGTGCTTGCATTTTTAAAGGTGTCATCCGGCTATGCAGCTGGTGCAGTAGTTCCGGTTCGGTCGAATGGCGAATTCAGGTTTGATCATTTGCCGCTTGGAGCCTATATTTTTTATGGGGTTCCCGACACAAGTCTGTCACAAAAAGTATTACCTGCGTATTATGTGGGCGAATCATTCTGGAGTTCGGCCCATTTGGTGGAGGTTGACGCCCCCATATTTGGGCTTGATCTGCAATTATCTGTAAAATCCCCGGTGCTGATAAAAGGAGTAGGTTCAATAAGCGGAAAAGTAAATATCGAAGATTTTTATTCTTCCGATTCCTATGTTTATTGCCGATCCTGGTTTGAGCCTTCAATACCATTTTCTCATTGTGAGGAAGGATTGACGAATCTCACAGTTTTATTGTACAATAGCACGGCTGATTTTGCACTGGATTTTACGCTTACGGATGATATGGGTAAGTTTGTATTTGATTCCATTCCTTTTGGCACCTATAAAATCGCAGTCGAAAAAGCCGGACATCACACGCTGCTTTCTCCAGATATTGTTATCAGCAGCACTAATCCCAGGGTCGAAGAAATGGTGTTTTTGATACATGGCAAGCATATTGAACTGGTGAAAGAAGGCAGCTATCCTTCGCAATCTCCGGTTGAGCTTAGTGTATTTCCTAATCCTGTATTGCATAATACTGAAGTTAATTTGAAGGGCATTGTACCGGGTGAGTATCTGCTACAGCTTTTTACCACAACCGGAGTAGTAGTTTACAGCAAAAAACTGAGTATTGAAAATAGAGAAACCAACTTTAAGAAGATGATCAAGATGGATAACTTAGCCGGTGGGGTATATTTGTTGCTTGTAAGAGGAAACGATCTGGAGTTAGCCACCATCCTGTTGAAGAGATAGAAAATAGATAAGACCTGATGATCTTTTTAACGATCTGATTCAAAATGCGCTTACATTTTTTCCGGCTTATAAAAATTAATAGACACTTTTTTTAGCCATAACCATGGGGGTAATGGCCGTTATGATTGTCTTACCTATTGAATTGAACTGCCGAACTAACATAAGTTATGAGTGTTTGCATATTAAAAATCAGTCATGTAAGTTAAATCTTCAACAACTGATAATTTGCGAAAACTAATACTTCATAAGTAATTTCATTGAAATGCCTGATAAATTAAGCTATTTTCTGGTGAAATACGCAAAAAACACAAGAAAAAAAGTACAAATAAGTTGTAGGTTTAATTATCTGCACTATATTTGCCTTTGTAATATTATTCTACCTAATTTATTGCTAACCAAATTTATGAGCCTATGACATAGTAAACAACTGCCAAAATAAAAATCGAATTCAATTCAAATTTTACTGAAAATTTTAGTTTTCTAATTATTAATTAAATCAATCTCTATGAAATCTTTTACAAAAATGCTGTTGATGTTCGCATTTCTGCTATCATCAACATTTGCCTTTTCGCAGGCAATGAATTTTGTGAAGCAAGAAGAGCCACAGCCAGAACCGGTTGCTGCACCTGCATTTGATGCACGTGAAGGCGATCGCGCTGTTTTGCTCAACGAAGGCTTCGAAGGCGGAACAACCATCCCGGCCGGCTGGTCAATTGAACAGGTGGCTGGAACTAATACCTGGACATTTGTTACGGCAAGTACAGGAACGCCCAATACGGCTTATACCGGAAGTTATAAAGCCAGGTTTTATTCACCTGCTTATACAACCCATACTGCCAAGCTTATTACGCCGGAAGTTGTAATTCCTGGCGGTGAACTTGGTGTGCTTTCGTTTGCCCATACACAAAGACTCTGGAGTCCCGATCAGGACGAATTGCGTGTTTATTACAGAACCAGTGGAGTTGACCCTTGGGTACTGTTAGCAGAATATACTGCTAATGTTGCTGACTGGACGCTGAGGCAGATAACTTTGCCCGGAGGTACTACTACCGTTCAGTTTGCATTCGAAGGTGATGGAGCCTATGGATATGGAGTGCAACTTGATGATGTTGTGCTGGAATCTTTCCCACCC
>DJWN01000089.1 GCA_002440975.1 Bacteroidales bacterium UBA6229 | reverse complement strand
AAAATTTAACTTTAAAGACAGACTCGAATTAGGGTCTATTCCTCGCTTATACCGCAATATATCTCATCCCAGATTAAATAGTCGTAAGCATCACAAATAACTACATAATTATCACACATATTATGGACATAGCAATCACTTTCAGCCGCATAAGCAATTTTAGATGTAAATGAAAGTGCAAAGAATACTATAAAAATTACAAAAAACTTTTTCATAACATATTGGTGTTTAAATTATTAATTCGATTTAATTGATTTAAAGCAGGCCGCCTCAGTAAATAATTACTAAAGCGGCTCACCTCGATCAAATTTATTCTTCCCCAACCAAAAAATATATTTTGTTGTGCAATAAGGTATAAATTGACGACAACATATAACCGAACCCGAAAACACATAAAACCAAGGCTTAAGTAAATGTAGTAACCGGAATTCGTAGCAAAATGCCAGAATTAGAACGGGGGGGGGTAATATGTTGATTGTCAGACACATTGGTTAATGTCGTTTTGTTGTTGGGAACAAACATAACAATTATATTTCAGATATCCAAGACAAATCCGGTTTTTTTTTAGTAATGAAGTAAGGTTTAAAGTGATTTTGCATAATATGTTTTAGATAATACGGCTTATGGATTAATTTTTTTTGAGAGAATTAAAAAGGAATTATAGATTAAAAGGCATTGAACCCTTTTCCATTCATGCTTGTTGTTTATATGATGAATTATATTGATCAACTTTAATAAAGTTCAACCGTTTGCAAAGCAACAAACGTCCAAAGTTATTTAGATCGTTTAAAAATTAGCCAAAATTTGTACCTTTGCAAACGCTGAAATATAAAGCTTGTTAAGCCCAAATCATTGATAATGACACAAAAAAGAAAATTTACCTTAGACAATACGGACAAGGAAACCCTTAAAAAGTGGTACAGTCTGATGACCCTTGGCCGTCAGATTGATGAAAAAGCACCTAATTATCTTAAGCAGGCGTTAGGCTGGTCGTATCATGCCCCCTATGCCGGTCATGATGGTATTCAACTTGCTATTGGCCAGGTTTTTAATCGCGAAACAGACTTCCTGTTTCCATACTATCGTGATATGCTTACCGCGATTTCAGCCGGCCTCACAGCCGAGGAGATCATCCTGAATGGTCTTTCCAAAGCCGATGATCCGGCCAGTGGTGGTCGTCATATGTCGAATCACTTTGCCAAACCCGAATGGAACATACAAAATGTTTCCTCGGCCACAGGAAATCATACACTCCATGCCGTTGGAACAGCCAGAGGTATTAAGCGTTATGAAGCCAAGGGCATTGCCATCAGCTCACAGGGCGAATCTTCCACCTCTGAGGGTTACGTTTTTGAAGCCATCAATGGTGCTTCCAATGAAAAACTGCCGGTACTTTTTGTTTTTCAAGATAACCAATACGGGATTTCCGTGCCACAGAAAGATCAATCGGCCAACCGCCGTGCGGCAGAAAACTACCGCGGCATCCGCAATTTGAAAATCATCTATTGCGATGGCAAAAGTGTGTTCAACTCAATGAATGCCATGTTCGAAGCACGCGAACACATCGAAAAGCATGGCGAACCGGTAATTGTTCACGCCAATTGTGTGCGTATCCATTCGCATTCCAACTCAGACCGCCACGAGTTGTATCGTGATGACAACGAGAGACATTGCGTGAGCCTGAGCGACCCGCTGGTGCGTTTCAGGGTGCAGCTGATTCATTCAGGCAAATTTTCCGAAGAAGAACTCAATGCACTGGATGCTGAAGCCAAAAAGACTATTTCCGCTGCCCATAAAAAGGTGATCAAAGCTGCTGATCCTAGTCCGGACAGCATTTTCGACTTTGTTTTACCCGAAGCTTACAAAGCAGAAAAGTATCCTGAAGGTCTGCACGATGGAACCAAAGGCAAGCCGATGAAATTTATCCAGGCCCTGAACGAAACATTAAAAGACGAGTTTCGCAAAAACCCTGACACCTTCATTTGGGGGCAGGATGTTGCCAACAAAGACAAAGGCGGTATCTTTAATGTGACCAAGGGAATGCAGCAGGAATTTGGCAAAGAGCGGGTGTTCAATGCGCCAATTGCCGAGGATTATATCATGGGAACAGCCAATGGCATGAGTCGCTTCAATAAAAAGATTCGTATTGTTGTTGAAGGTGCTGAATTTGCCGATTATTTCTGGCCTGCCATGGAGCAGCTGGTCGAAACTTCGCATGATTACTGGCGTAGCAATGGTGCTTTTTCAGCGAATGTTGTTATTCGTCTGGCTTCTGGTGGTTATATTGGCGGCGGGCTGTATCACTCTCAAACCATCGAAGGAGCGTTGGCTACCTTCCCCGGTTTGCGTATCGTTTATCCTTCATATGCTGACGATGCCGCAGGACTTTTGCGCACTGCCATGCGCAGTCAGGGGCCGACAGTATTTTTGGAGCCCAAAGCACTGTATAATGATCCGGTAGCCGAAACCGTGGTGCCTGATGATTTCGAAGTGCCTTTCGGAAAAGCACGCATCCGTCGCAGTGGTTCCGATTTGAGTATCATCACCTATGGAAACACCACGCATATGGCCGTTCAGGTAGCTGATCGCATCAGCGACGAAACAGGCAAAGAAATAGAGGTGCTCGACATTCGCAGCCTGATTCCTCTGGATAAGGAAGCCATTGTGGCAACCGTAAAAAAGACTTCGCGTGTGCTGGTTGTGCATGAGGAAAAGATTTTTGCCGGATTTGGCGGCGAGCTGGCTTCCATTATTGCGGAAGAAGCTTTTGAATACCTCGATGCTCCGGTAAAACGTGTTGGATCCACTTTTACTCCGGTTGGCTTTAACCGGATTCTGGAAAAAGCCATACTGCCTAATGCCGATAAAATCTATGCAGCGGCTAAGGAAATTCTGGAATTCTAAAGCCTTTAAATGTAGACTCATACAAAGCGCTTCCGAATCAACGAAGCGCTTTTTTTATTCTTAGCAAAGAAATAAGTACTAAATTTTTTCTTCGAAACGTCCATTTAGCTTAACAAACTTTAACGGCCATACACTGATCGTAAAACCTGAACTGATAATAATTGTTTACTTTTGGATGTTTTGCATGAAAATGTGTTTTACAAGACCCAAGCAAATAAAGTATATAACTAATTTTAAGATGTTAAGCATGAAGAATATAGTCCTGATCTTTTTCTTGTTGCTCGCCGGATTTGTAAGTATGGCTCAAAAGCCAGGTAAAAGCGATCCAAAGGAAACAACCCAGAAATTTGCTGCCGCACTGTTTTATATCGATAATTTTTATGTGGACAGCACAGACACACCCGCATTGGTTGAGGATGCGATCGTGTCGATGCTTAAAGAACTTGACCCGCATTCTTCTTATTATTCGAAAGATGATATTGATGCAGCCAACGAACCACTCGAAGGAAGTTTTGAAGGCATTGGTGTAACCTTTCAGTTGTTGCGCGACACCATTTTGGTGGTGGCTCCTGTTCCGGGAGGGCCGTCAGAAAAGTTAGGCATACTTGCAGGCGATCGCATACTTAAGATCAATGGGGAAGATGCGTTCGGCAAAAAAATCACCAACAAATATGTGATGGACAAGCTTCGTGGTGAAAAAGGCACGACAGTTGACGTGAGCATTCTCAGGAATTATCAGCCCGAATTAATCGACTATACCATTGTCCGGGATAAAATTCCGATTAACAGCATTGACGCAGCTTTTATGCTCGACAAGAAAGTTGGTTACATTAAACTGAATCGTTTTTCAAAAACTTCGATGGAAGAATTTTATCAAAGCATGGACGAACTCACCAAAGCAGGTATGGAAAATTTGGTGCTTGATTTGAGAGGCAATTCGGGTGGTTTTTTGAATGTTGCCGTCGAACTTTCGGATGAGTTTCTGGAAGACGGCAAGCTGATTGTTTATACCGAAGGATTGAAGAGTCCGCGTCAGGATTTTTCGGCTACCACCAAAGGAAGCTTCGAAAAAGGAAAATTGGTTGTGTTAATCAATGAAGGCTCGGCTTCGGCCAGCGAAATTGTTTCAGGTGCTGTTCAGGATTGGGATCGCGGCATTGTTATTGGACGTCGTTCGTTTGGCAAAGGCCTGGTGCAAAGGCCTTTTCAGCTTCCTGATGGTGCAGTGATCCGGCTTACGGCTGCCCGCTATTACACGCCAAGTGGCCGCAGCATTCAGCGTCCGTACGATGAGGGAAGCGAAAACTATTTCAAGGATCTGATCGAGCGGCAGCGCAAGGGCGAACTGGTGAATGCCGACAGCATCCATTTTCCGGATTCGCTCAAGTATTTCACGGCAGCCAAACGAACTGTCTTTGGTGGCGGTGGCATTATGCCGGATATTTTTGTGCCGGTTGATACGCTGCATTTAACATCTTATTATTCTGATCTGATTCGCAAAGGCGTTTTCAATCGCTATACCATTGATTTTTCGAACGCAAAGCGTGATGAAATCAAAAAATCCTACAAAACAACCGAAAAATATGTCAAAGGATTCGAGGTGGATGAAGCCATGATGACGGATTTTCTGGCCCTGGCCGAAAAGGAAAAGGTGGAATTTGATGAAGCCTTATACCAGCGTTCGGCAGATTTCATCCGGATGCAGATCAAAGCATTGATTGCACGAAATATTTGGGATATGGAAGCTTATTATCAGGTGGTAAGCCAGCAAGACGAAACCATTCTTCAGGCACTTGAAATCCTGGAAAAGGATGATATGTTTTCGGAGGTGATTCATCCGAACGATTGATAAAACTCAATATCCAGTTTGTCTTAATCCAGAAATCTGGGTGAGAGATTTGTCCCCGACTTTTTCGGGAAACCAAACTGCAGGCTAATTTCATGCGTGCCACTGTTGTAATTGGCTATTTTTGAAATGCCCAGATCATAGGCATAACGCAACTTTATTGTTTCCGAAAGTGCAATACCTACTCTTATTATCAAGGCATCCTGATGTCGGTAGCCGAGTCCGGCTTCTAAGATTCCGGCCTCAATCACAGCACCCAATTGCATCCTGTTTATCCGTCCCTGCTGATGCCAGGAAATTTCGGACATCAAACGGCTCTGTTCGTTGAGTGTCAATTGATGTGTCAGGTATAAATGATTATGTAAAGGAATCTTGAAAATTGTTGCTTTTCGGTTGGGCGTTGTAATATGATTGGCTGCCATTCCGAGCGTAAAAGCTTTCCAGTAAAGCTCTGCGCCAAACGAAAAATCAGGTTTAAAAACAGATTCATCGGGTTTGATGAGTGGTTCGTTGCCTTCTTCAAAAATCAATTCTGAGAAAAGCATCTGTCGTTGATAAAAACCGGCTCCGAGACCAAAACGAAGATCGAGGTCAGTTGAAAGCCTTACCTGATAAGCATAAGCTAAGCTTAATTGTCGGGTAATTTCTTTTCCTGCAGTCTGGTTCAGGAAGCTTAATTTGAGTCCCATTGGTTGTTCGTCCATAAACATAGCTGCGCTCAGATATTGCACAACTGGTGCATCCGGAAAGCCAATCCATTGCTGTCTGGCCATCAATTCCAGATTGATCAGTCCGTTGTCGTCCATCGCAGCCGGATTAAAAACCTTTTGGTTCATCCCGTGAAGGCTAAACAACAAGTCGGTCTGTGCTTTGGCTTGCCCAAATATGAACAACAAAGCTGCTGTTAAAAGCAAATATTTAAACATCCTGCTCATGGTTTGATTTGTTTAGCTTCTTCCATCGAGATACGTTTTCCGTTGTGGTAGGGCACGATAAAACAATCTGCAAAACCAGCAGCCATGATCTGATTTTTCAAGGCTTCGGCAGCAGACAAATTCTGTCTGTCGCCAATTTCGTAACGGTAGATGCCATTCACAGGCTGTACATAGAATTGGGCATCAGGGATGATTGCTTTTAAAACCGCGAAATAGCTTTCCGGATCAAAACTATTGGAAGTTGCCATAAGCTGCACCCGATAAACAAGGTCGGTCGTCTCCTTCGGAATAAAATTGTTTTGAGAAATCACGGGTTTAAAATCAGTTCCTGTTACAGTAAAAGTGGTTCTGCGATTAGCCTGATGTTCTGCTTCTGTTTTAGCATTTGGGAATATGGGATTTGTTTTACCAAAACCTCTCGACACAAGCCTTGCCGGTTCGATACCGTTTGCAACCAAATAGTTAACAACGGAAGCAGCGCGATTGTCAGAGAGTTTATCGTTGTAGGCATGGCTGCCACGGGTGTCGGTATGGGCATTGATTTGCACGATCACATTAGGCGTTTCGCGCAGCATCGAAGCCAGTTTGTTCAGCTCCAGTTTTGAGCTTTCGCGCAAGCTAGCCTTATCAAAATCATAATATATATTGTTGATTACCACTTCCTTCTTTTCCTGTATGGCAACCAGTTCAAAATCCATATCCACTCCATTTTGCTTATTCAGCAAAAGTGGTTTCCGGGCTTCCGGAATCCTGCAAACACGCGATTCGCTGAAATAGCCTTTTTTGGTCACTTTAACGGTATAAATATGGTTTGGCTTTAAGGAGTCAAAACGGTATTCGCCCTGCGAATTGGTGAAAGTTTCCAGATAAAAGCCACCCGGGCCATTGATCATCACCTTCTCGGAGCGAAGCGGTTTTTGCGTTTCTTTTTCTGTAACAAAGCCACTGATTGTAGCTGGATAGGTAAGTAATGCCAGCGCAAAATTCTGTCGTATCAAGCGCATCGAATCTGCAACTTTTTGAAAACGTTTTTCGGGAAAATACCCTGTTTTTTCTACGTGAATATCAAGGCTGTTCCCAATAGAAATGCTTGTTCGGTAATACCCTGTTGAGTCAGTTTTGATCGTTCTTTTACTTAATCCGGCTTCAAGGATTTCGATTTCAACATCAGCCAGCAATTTACCGGAATGTTCTTCTTTGACTACTCCCTCGAGGATTGCCCTCAGAGGATAAGCCTCAAAAGTGTAGATGTCGTCATTTGTATGGCTATTGCGATTAGAACTGAGCCATCCACGGATGCTAGCTGGTTTTAGGGTCAGGTAAAAATCATCAGCCTGGCTATTGAAAGGAGAATCCAGCAGCACAGGCTTTTGTGCTTGTTCATCACGCAGCTGGGAAGCATACAAATCCAAACCTCCATAGCCTGTATAACGCTCTGCAGAAAACAGCAGTAAGCTGTCGCCAATAGCAGTAGGGAAGAGCTCATCAGTTGTTGTATTAATATGTGAGCCCATATTGATGGCCAGTCCAAAGCCACCATCTTCCCGCAGGCTGATTCGGTAGATGTCTTTACCTCCATACCCGTCTGGCATGTCAGAAACGAAGTAGAGCATTTTACCATCTTCCCGAACGAAGGGATGACCATAATGGACATTTTTTTGCATAAACGGAGCTGGTTTTGGCTTGCCGATCTTTCCGGTAACAGGATCAATAGCAGCTATCAGGATGGCACAGCGTTTTTTGCTGTTATTGCAATTGGTGTAAAAAATCCTTTGCTGAAAGTGATCAATGGCAGGGGTGCCAATATTTTTTCCTTTCCAAGCCTTAGAATCAGACGCAAGCTCAAAATCACCAAATTGATTTTGTTTAAACTCAAAAATTCCTGAATAAAACTCTGATGTTCTTCCGTCAATGTTTTGTTGCTGCCCATCAGAACGACTGCTCGAAACCAGGAGGCTCTGCTTATGCCACAGGGCAGTATAATCACTGTAGGAAGTGTTAACAGCATAGAGTTCATCAAAAGGAAAATCTGCTTGATGCGATTGCTTTTGCCAGCGATGAATCATTGCAAGCATATCCTGCAATTGACGGGAATAGGGTTGTTTTTCGAGTGCTTTCTCTATCGTGTTTATGGCAGGTTCAGGCTGATTAAGTCTGAGCTGAACGGAAGCTTTCAGCAGTAGCCATTCCACAGATGGCTGATCACTTTCAACGGCATCTTTAAGCCAAACCTCGGCTTGTTCAAGTTGATTCATATTGGCATAAGCCTCACCCAGCTGATAGGCAATTTGCTGCCTTAGTGTGGCGTCTTTTTCCTGATCAAAAGCTTTTTTCCAAAGCTTTACGGCACCTGCATAGTTTTTGGATTGATACTTTTTCTGTGCCTGTTTCAAGTTTCGTGAAGACTGGCCGGCAGCTGTATTCCAGCCAATTAGAAATAAAAAGAGTAGTATGGTCAACAGGCAGTTTTTCATTCTATTACAAGTGTTACAGAGCCTTTTTCGGTTCTAATTAAAACCCCGTTTGCATCCCTGATTTCCTGCACAAAATAATAGGTGCCATCTGAAACCATGCTTCCTTTGTAACGTCCGTCCCAGCCCTCATTGCCGCTGAATAATTCAACACCCCAACGACTATACACCCTGATGAAATCTCCTTTTCTAAATAGGTCATTAATCCCATCTCCATTGGGGGTAAAGGCGTTTGATTCGTTATTGGTTTCTACCAAAATGGCTGCTTCCGAAACACATCCTTCAGCCGTTATTGCCTGCACAACAACAGAATCAACGGGTAAATCAAAGCCTGCGTAGGTGAAGTTATTCGAGGAACCTGATTGTAATATCTTGACACCTGAAGAAAAAATGTATTCCAGAAAAGTATCAGGTTGAACCCTGATTGATTTTTCTTCTGCATTCAGAATGAGTTCAATTTGCGGCCTTGGATGTACAATAAGCTGTATTGTGGCAGAATCTTTGCAACCCAGGCTATTGGTTCCAATTACCAGAAAGTCCATCGATTCAGTTGCCGGCAGAACAACCTCATCAGCAGTTTGTACAGGATCCAAAAGCCATTCATAAGCATCAGCACCTGCAGCACTTAAAATGAATTCATCATTTTCGCAAGCTGTAGTTTCGCCGGCAATATGCAGTTGTGGAGACGGATCAATCACCGCTGAAACGAGCCCTCGCATAGGTTGAGCACAGGATTCGTTATAGAAATCGGCTACAACTTGATAAGCACCGGTAACGGAAGGTGAGCCAAAACCGACAGCATTTCCGGTTCCAAAAATCGTTTCAATAGGTGTTTCATCTTCATTCAATAAAGTATAATCTACACCAGCTTCTGAACCGGAAAGATAAAGGCCGTTACCAGACTCATTGGCACACCATCGGCCGCCTCCAAGCAGATCAAACTGTTGTGCTCTTGATGTTTGCCTTACTTCCACCAATCCATTCATCAGTTGTACACAGCTCTCCTGACTAAGGGCAAGTGCGTGGTAGCTTCCCTGAGCGAATCGAGGCCCAAAATTGAGTGCGTTTCCGGTGCCATTTTTGGTAAGTCCCGTAAACTGTCCGTTCAGGTATAGTTTGTATTCCATGCCGGCTTCGCTGTCCGTCAGGAACACTTCTGGCGGCAGCTGACTATCGCAAAATAATCCTCCTCCATCCAAAGTAAATACCTGAGGTAGGCTGTTCATCCTTACCAAAGCAGAATCTTTGGCTTGCTGATCGCCCGATTCAACAACAATTTTGTACCAGGCATCTTCGGTGGGATAATCCACAAACTGCCAAGCTGAATTGGGAAGTAATTGTCCGTTGATGAACCATTGCCTGATATAATTTCCTTCGCCACCGGATGGCAAAGCATTGATTTGAACTGGCTCGCCCGGGCAAACATAGGCTTCACTGGCATGTAAACTCACGCTGAGTGCACCTCCGGTAACAAAAATGCTTACCTGATCGCTTGCCTGGCACAAAGTGAGGTTATCCGTAACAAACAACTCAAAGAAAACACTTTGTTGCAAGGCTTGTGTGGCTGTGGCAGCAGCTTCGGGATTTATTACAAGCGATTCGGGCTGCCATTGGAAAGCATAATCTCCAGAGCCATTGCCAACAACTGCTTGCAGATTTGCAGATGTTCCGCGGGGAATAAATACATCCTGACCTGCATCGAGTTGAGGAATCGACTTTTGAATTACCACAGCAGCTCCTGCCATAGCCTGGCGGCATGGAAAACCAGGGCGGTAAGCTTCAACCGTATAAATACCAGACATGGTTTGGTGACCAAATGACAATCCCTCTCCCGTTCCCTGAACGGTAAAAAGCAATTGCTCTTCCCTGAACAACTCATACTGAACACCCGTTTCCGAACCAGAAAGCCTTATTTCAGGAGCTGCTGAACCCTCACAATAAGCCCCACCTCCTGTTACGGTAAACTGTTGTGATGCAGGAGCCACAGCTACAAAAACAGAATCTTGTATTGTGCTTTCACCGTCATTGACAGATAGAAAAATCCAGCTGTTTTGAAACAAATCAACAGCAAGCTGTCCTTGGTTTCCCAGCACTTCACTCTCCTGATTAGTCCACAGATAAGCATAAGATCCTGAGCCTCCGCCGGGAAGTGCCATTGCCTTAAAGTTTTGACCCTCACAGAGCTTACTCTGGTTGGTCAGGATTCGCACCCTGAGTGGCCCTCCTTCGATAAAGATGATTACGGTATCTTGCTCCGATATGCATTGCGACATCAAATCTGTTGCTGTTGCAAAGAAGACAGTAGATTGATTCAAAGGAGATGTTAAGGTAGTGGCACTTTCGGGAGATTCAACAAGCCAGTACGGAAACCATTGGTGCGAATAATCTCCTGAACCTCCAACAGCTTCCATATGTAAAACTGCCGACTCATCTACTTGTAGTAGCTGATCGAATCCGGCAAAGACAATAGGTGTATCAGTAATTTCAACTTCAGCGGTTCCATTCATCAGTGAAGTGCAATTCGAATGCGCATAGGAAGCACTAATTTGATAATTCCCGGATCCTTCAGCTGCTTCAAATGACAGTGCAAAGCCATTTCCGATGAGGGAATAGCCTGTTTCAAAACCATTATGTAGCAGGGTGTACACAACTCCTGTTTCGGAACCTGAAAGTTGAATTTGTGGGAGATCGAAACCATTACAGACTTGTCCACCTCCGAGAACGTTAAAAAGTTGTGGCTGATCAAGCGGTGAAATTAAAACGGAATCTTTAAGGGTTTGCTCATTTTCTGTTAGCGTGAAAATATACCAGGTAGCTTCAACAGGAAAAACCACTGGATTAATCGCAGCAGATTGGAATCCGGCGGGATTGGATGACCAGGAGTAGGTATAATTGCCATTGCCACCACCAGGCAACGCAAAAAGATTTACGGCTTGGCCAGGGCACGACACAGGGGAGTGATAAAGGGAAAGCGTGAGTGATCCACCGGTTACAAAAACGGTAGCATAATCTGTAGAACTGCCACAGGCAGGGTTTGAAGCTTGCAGGGCAAACAAAGTTGTATTAAACAAATGAACGGTTGTGGGCTGTAGATCATCCGGATTGATCAGTTGGGCAGCAGGATTCCAGTTGAAGGTTGTGGCGGGATCGCCAATAAGGCTCCCTTGCAGCGTAACCTGTTCATTTTGGCTAATCCACTTATCAGGTCCGGCATTTACCAAGGGAGCATTTGCCTGAGAAATGACAGCTTCTCCGTTCATTATTTTTTGACAGCCTGCGTCATAAACAGCTGTAACTGAATAGCTTCCTGGCTGATCAAAACCGCCAAATTGCAGCACTGAGCCAGTCCCGGGCAATTCCAACTTCAATAGGTTTTCGTAGAAAAGCCTGTAGTGAGTGCCAAATTCACTTCCATCCAAAAAGATCTGTTGGGTTTGGCCTGTTTCACAAATTTGACCACCACCAAAGACAGTAAATGTTTGAGGAGGCAGTGAAACATCAACAAAAATACTGTCTGATGCAGTTTGTTGTCCATCGTAAACAATAACCTTGTACCAGGCAGAGGCTGTTGGCGTAACCACAGGCTGTACCTCGCCTGAATAAAATCCTGCCGGAACAGAAGTCCAGCTGTAATAATAGTTTGCAGTGCCTCCTGTAGCCAGCGCATGAAGCTCAGCAGCTGAGCCCTGACATATTGCCTGTTGGTTTGCTGATGCCATCACCTGCAAAGGCCCCCCCTGAACGAATACCTGTACCTGATCGGGTTGCGATTGGCATCCGCTTTGGTTGTCCGTTACACTCAAATTGAAAATCGTATTCTGATTCAGCGGTGTCGTTAGGGTTTGTTGCAAATCAGGGTTTACAACCAAAGATTCGGGGGACCATTCAAATGTATAACTACCTGATCCTTGCGATACTTCGGCATTTAAATTAGTCGCAGTGCCCGTTTGAATTGTGCGATCATATCCGGCAAAGCCAATGGGAGCATTCCTGGCTATAACTTCTACATTTCCGGGCATCATCTTGCTGCAAAGCTGTGGTTGCGATAAAGCCTCAATTTGATAAATTCCTTCATTATTTTGATCGGCAAATGTTATTGGCTGTCCGTTCCCGATACGAACCTGACCCGTATTAGTTCCGTTTCTGTAAAGTGTGTAAAAGACATCATTTTCTGAGCCTGTCAGAATTAGCTCAACACCCTGACTACCAATACAATAATTGCCGCCACCTTCAAGGCTGAAGGCTTGTGGCAAAGGCCGAACTTCAATAAAAAGTGAATCGGTGAGCACCGTAAAACCATCTGTAAGGGTAAGAATCAACCAGCTCGAATTTGTTAATGTGACCAGAGGATTTGAAATTCTAGCATTCACTCCTGGAGGATTTGATTGCCATTGATACACATAATTTCCTGAACCTCCAGTAGGTAACGCCTGAAGTTGTACAGATTCGCCGGAACAAATGCTGTATTGATCGGCCTGGAGTGTAAGATCAAGATCTCCACCAGTTACAAAAACCACTGATTGTGCGGTATTACTTTCACATCCGCTATTTACATCGGTAGCTGTAACCTTAAAAATTGTGGTTTCAAAAAGCGGCAAAGTAGCCGGGTTCTGTTGATTTGGGTTTAACAATTTGTCAAAAGGCGTCCAGCTAAACTGATAATTACCTGAACCGCCCTGAGCGACTGACGAAAGTGTCGTTTGATCTCCGTTTGAAATGTATTGGTTGGCTCCGGCTGTTAATATTGGCAACGAAATCGTGCTCACTGATAATTCACCAACCATCATTTGTGAACAGTTACCAGACGAATAACGGGCAATAGCATGATAATTTCCAATACCAAAAGTCCCAAATACTATAGCCTGAGCTGTGCCATTCTTCTCAACTACTACTTCATTATCATTTCGAATTAATTGATAAATCACACCATTTTCTGATCCGCTAAGGCCAATTTCAACACCTTCTTCATTGGCACAATAGCTTTCATCTCCGGTGATACTAAATTGTGCCGGAACAGGATTAACCTGAATACTTACAGATTTTTGTAACGTTTGCTGTCCGTCGTTGAGCGTTACGATATAGGTTGTGGAGATAACCGGACTCACTACAATTTGTGCGTTTGTCGAGCTGATACCTTCGGGAAGTGAAGTCCATTGATAGGAATAATTGCCGGTACCTCCTCCTGCAATAGCAGAAAGTTGCACTTGATCGCCCGGACAGATTTGTGTTTGACTTGCAACTAAATCCAGTTCCAGTTGTCCGTCTTTCATATACACAATCATAGTGTCCGGAATAGCTTTGCATCCATTTTGTTGATCTGTGGCATTGATGATAAACTGCCGCGATTGAAATAATGGTATGGTTTGGGTAGATGACCAATCGGGTTGTTGAACGTATGCCGGTGGGGACCAATTAAAACTGTAATTGCCAGAGCCACCTGTTGCTGAAGCATTCAAACCGGCGATTTCGCCTCTTTGAATAAACTGATTGCTGCCTGCAAAAACACTCGGGGCATTTTCTTCGGTAATCTGAACCTGACTTGTTATTTGTGTGAGGCATCCGGTAGATAGATTAGCAGCAGTTACGGTATATATTCCGCTGTTTGCAAATTGCCCGAAACTGCTTATATAGCCATTCCCAATAATTTCGGCTCCTGTAAAAGCTCCATTGGCAAACAATTGATAAACAACACCTGGTTCGGTTTCAAGAAGAAAGATTTCCGGAGCTTCCTCTCCCGGGCAATAAGAACCTCCACCGTTAAGCAGTTGTTGCAGAGGCAAGGGATCTATCGTCACATCTGTTACACCTTCCATCAATATGCTACAGGAAGTAAATCCATTGATTGCCAACACACTATATCGTCCTTCTTGCGTGACCGATCCAAACGAAATGGCCTCATTATTTCCCTCAATCACATATCCTGTTTGATTTTCATTCCTGAGAAGTTGATAGCTAATACCTGTTTCCGAATCAGCCAAGCCTATCTCAACGCCGGTGCCTCCGCTGCAATAACTTCCTCCACCAGTGATTTGCTGGACGACAGGGGTTGGGTCAACAAACAGTCTGGCGTTTATAGTGGTATCCGGACAACTAACATTTGTTATGATGCAGCGATAGCGAAAACCATTCATTCCGGTGGTAGTAAATACTTCCAGTACGTTGGTATTCGTACCTTGATAAAAGGCATTATCGTCCAGATGTACCCATCCCTGTCCAATATTTTCCTGCCAGTTGAAATCTGTTCCATTCAAGGCCTGAACGGTAAAGACTGCCGTTTCGTTTTTGCAAACTCTTGTATCAACCGGTTGAGAGGTTATTATGGGAGGTTCATACACTCCCAAAAGTGCAGATTCCGAAACATCTTGCAGCCCTTCGGCATCAAATACTACACAACGATACTGGTAAGCATTCAGTCCCAGGTTGGCATCAGATATTGTTAGCAATGGCGTATTATATCCGCTGGCATAATCTATGGTTTCGTTGATGTTGTACCAACCAACGCCATCATATTCCTGCCATTGATATGCTGCCGTGTTTAAAGCTATTACTCTAAAGCTCGCGCTTGCATCAACGCAAATGGCAGTATCTGCAGGTTGACCAACAACAATTGGTTGGGCATGAATGTTATAGGATAGCACCCACGCAACAAAAAATAAAATGAGCTTAATTCCAGAACGCATTGGTTGATTATAAGATCCGGTTAAATACAATACGACTTGCAGGTTGCATTATATGCCGGATTTGATTAATTGATCTCGGTATTAGAAAGCTTTTACGATGTAAAAATATATGATTATTGAAATTTAAATCTATTTTTTTTTCAGAGTTTTTAACATTGATTTGTTAAAAACCTGAACCGTATTTTTTTGACCTTCCAATGCATTAGGAGGTAATAATAAAATGGTTTTGAAAAATATTAACACAATACCTTTAATGATATCCTTATAATTTAGAATGAATTTGAATAATTTGTTTCTTAGCTTTGCAGACATAAAGGTGAAATGATTCTACAATTATCCAAAGCAATGGAGGAAATATGGTAAACCTGTCCACATCTTATATGGGCCTAAAGCTGAAGAACCCGATTATCGTTGGGAGTTCAGGGCTCACTAATTCTGTAGAGAATATCAAGGAAGCCGCTGCAAACGGGGCTGCTGCCGTGGTTTTGAAATCGTTGTTTGAAGAGCAAATCAAGCACAGTGCCAGTCATACGCTTAACCAGGATACACACAGCAACTATTATCCTGAAGCAGAGGATTATATCCGCAATTATACCCGCCACAACGATGTGGATCGCTACTTAAAACTGATTCGGGATGCCAAGCAGGCTGTTGATGTCCCGATCATTGCCAGCATCAATTGTGTGTCGGATCAGGAATGGATTGAGTTTGCTACAAAAATAGAAGAAGCCGGAGCCGACGGGCTCGAACTCAATATGTTTATCTTACCCTCCGATCCTCACCACAGCAGCGAATACAACGAAAACATCTATTTTGAAGTGCTGAGAAAACTGACCAAGCTGGTAAAGATTCCGGTGTCTTTGAAGATTAGCTATTATTTTTCGAGTTTGTCAAAAATGGTGCTAAAGCTCTCCTGGACAGGTATATCAGGTCTGGTGTTTTTTAATCGTTTCTTTTCGCCTGATATTGATATCGACAAGTTTGAAATCAAAGCCAGTAGTGTCTTTAGTCATCCCGAAGAAATTGCCGTTTCCTTGCGTTGGGTCGCCATGATGTCCACCAAGGTGCATTGCGATATTGCTGCTTCCACCGGAATTCATGATGGCAAAGGCATGATAAAGCAACTTTTAGCCGGTGCCAAAGCAGTTCAAATTGCATCAGTACTCTATAAAAAAGGTTTTCAGGAAATCGGCATCATGCTCAGTGAGCTGGAAACCTGGATGACAAAACACAATTTTAAAACCACAGACGAATTTATTGGCAGAATGAGTGTTAAAGAAGCCGACAATCCTGCTGCCTACGAGCGGGTACAGTTTATGAAACACTTCAGTGGTATAGAGTAAAGCATTTTATGACCAGTTTACATGCCGGATGCATTTCCGGCTTTTTTTTGTTCGAAAAGTCTCAGACTGTATAAATAATACAGCATGAAATAGGAACCAGCCGCACTAAACAAATGCCAGAGAAAATGAGTTCCCTGAGGCAGAATTTCGAATGCGTGAATGTCTAACTGTCTGAATAACAAAGCCAACGCAAAAAGAATCAGGACAAAAAGCACGGATAATCCTGCTTCAAATTTGGTGCGATAAAGCAAGATTAGCAAAGGGACAAGCACCAAAGCTCCCGAGATTGCATAGGAAATATTAATTGCCAGGTGACCTTCCAATTGTCCGAAAAGCAGGATTCTTAATGCAAAAACCGGTAATAGCACTGCGGTCACCAGCCACCATTTTTTAAGGATTTTCAACCAAAAAAATATGGCCAACGACAAGGTAAGTAATGCAGAAGGCAAAATATCGAGAAGCAGAAAAACCGGACTTATCCTGAATGCATGAAAAAGCGTGCTGCCAAGTCCGCCAAAAAAAACCATCACAATGGCAAACAGAAAAAAGGCATGTTGTTTTACGGCTTTGAAGTCTTTGATCAGCCAATACACTGCTGGCAGCATCATGGCTACGGAACTCAAGGCATTCCAGGGTTCTACGATGATCTGTTCGGGATGGTATTCGGCATAGCGAGGTCCTCCATCTGCTAAACGCTGATTGGCCCATTCAGTAGCAACACTTAAAAAATCAATTCCCGAAATCATCCAGTTTGCAGTTCTGTTTGATAAAAAGGATAATCTGTATATCCTGATTCATTACCGCCATAAAAGGTTTCTGTATCATAGGGTTGCAATGGCCAATGGTTACGATAACGTTCCACAAGATCGGGATTGGAAATAAAATCCCTTCCAAAAGCTGCCAAATCAGCATGTCCTTCGTTTAGCATTTTTTCTGCCAGCTCAAAAGTCATTCCACCAGCAGTGATTACAGGGCTTTCGATCAAAGGTTTAAAATAGGCAGTTGGGCTGACAAGGTAATTATCCAAACTTTCAATTGTATGTGTAAAAGGTTCGATCAGATGAATAAAGGCCAATTTAAAATTGTTGAGCTTTTGAATCAGGTAGGTAAAGGTTTCAACAGGATTTTCATTGCTGATGCCAAAATTTCGTCCGGAAGGCGAAAGGCGAATACCGGTGCGTTCAGCTCCAATTTCATTTACTATTGCCTCAACAACTTCCAACGCAAAACGTGCCTTATTGGGAATGCTTCCGCCGTAATGATCCGTTCTGATATTGCTGTTATCATTCAAAAACTGATCAATCAGGTAGCCATTGGCACCATGTATTTCAACTCCGTCGAAGCCTGCCTCAATCGCATTTTTGGCTGCTTTGCGGTAATCTTCGATGGTGGCTTTGATTTCAATCAGCGATAGTGCTTTGGGTACGACTGGATCCATTTTTCCCTGCAGCGTTGTAACATGCCCGGTTTCTGCCACGGCAGAAGGCCCAACCGGAAGACCGCCATCCAACTGAATTAAAGGATGCGAATGCCGTCCGACATGCCATAGCTGACACACGATTCTGCCTCCGGCCTGATGCACAGCTTTTGTCACTTTTTTCCACCCTGCTATTTGCTCTTGCGAATAAATTCCGGGAGTGTTGGGATAACCCTGCCCTTTGGGCGAAATCTGGCTGGCCTCACTAATAATTAATCCGGCACTGGCTCGCTGTTGATAGTATAAGGCATGAAGCTCAGTGGTTTCCAGCTTTTTTCCTGCCCGCTGCCGGGTTAGAGGTGCCATAACGAAACGGTTTTTAAGTTGAATTGCCCCCATTACAAAGGGTTCGAGAAGTGGCTTAAGCATTTTTAACGTTTTGTTTATCTGAAATCGATTTCGAAATTACAAAGGTTAAACAATTTTTTGTGTAGATTTGTTCTTTTTATTTAAACCAAATCTAAATAGTATGCCGTATTACATCCGTAGCGGAGAAGTGCCACACAAAAGGCACACCATTTTTCGCAAGCCAGATGGCGATTTATATGCAGAAGAATTGGTGTCAACCGAAGGTTTTTCTGATGTGTATTCCTTGATTTATCATGCTTTTCCGCCAACGATGGTAAAATCGATCGGAGAGGCTTATTCAGTGAAACCAGAAGTTGCCATCGACCACAATATGCAGCACCGCAGCTTTAAAGGATTTGAGGTGAAGCCGGCAGACGATTACCTCGAAAGTCGTGTTCCGGTTTTGGTTAACAATGATGTGTATATCAGTCTGGCCGCTCCACGCCATTCGATGAAGGATTATTTTTATAAAAATTCGCAAGCCGATGAGATGATTTTTGTCCATCAGGGAAGCGGAAAATTGCATACCATCTTTGGCACGATCAATTTTGTTTATGGGGATCATTTAATAATTCCCAGGGGCATCATCTATCAACTGGAATTTGATACCGCCGATAATCGTTTGTTTATTGTGGAATCATTTCATCCGCTCCGTTTCCCGAAACGGTATATGAATAAAAACGGGCAGCTGCTGGAGCATTCGCCATTTTACGAAAGAGACTTAAAAGTGCCCGAAAAATTAGTGACGCATGAAGAGCACGGCGATTTTTTAGTAAAAATCAAGCGCGAAGATTTGATTTTTCCTTATGTGTATGCCACCCATCCTTTTGACGCTGTTGGATGGGACGGATGCCACTATCCTTTTGGGATGAGCATTCATGACTTTGAGCCTATTACCGGCCGGATTCATCAACCACCGCCAGTGCATCAAACTTTTGAAACACCGGCTTTTGTGACTTGTGCTTTTGTGCCGCGCTTGTATGATTATCATCCCGATTCCATTCCGGCACCTTACAATCATAGCAATGTTGATTCTGATGAAGTGCTATATTATGTGGACGGAGATTTTATGAGTCGCAATCACATCAAAAAAGGCATGATAACGTTGCACCCGATTGGTATTCCACATGGGCCGCATCCGGGTGCAGCTGAAAGAAGTATCGGCAAAAAAGGAACCGATGAGCTGGCTGTGATGGTTGATACTTTCAAGCCACTGAAGCTTACAAAGCAAGCGATGAGCATGGAAGATCCTGGCTATCATAAAAGCTGGCTTTACTAAATTTATACGAAAGAAATATAATTAAACAAAACAGATAACAAATATGAGTAATAACGATTTTTTACCGATCAACGGTACTGATTATGTTGAGTTTTATGTAGGCAATGCCAAGCAGGCTGCCCATTATTATCAAACGGCTTTTGGCTTTCAGCCTTTAGCTTATGCCGGACTGGAAACAGGTCTGAAAGACAGATCCAGTTATGCCTTGCGCCAGGGAAAGATCACTTTTGTTTTAACGACTGCACTCACACCCGAATCACCCATAGCCGAGCATCAGAAACTGCATGGTGATGGTATAAAAGTGATCGCTTTGTGGGTGGACGATGCCCGTCAGGCCTGGAAAGAAACCACCAGTCGGGGTGCGCGGTCCTATATGGAACCCAAGGTGAATGTTGACGAAAACGGTGAAGTTGTGATGAGTGGGATACACACCTATGGTGAGACAGTTCACATCTTTGTCGAGCGCAAAAACTATTTTGGTCCTTTCCTCCCCGGATTCCGTAAATGGGCACCCGATTACAAACCAGGCGACACCGGCCTCAAATATGTGGATCATATCGTTGGGAATGTGAATTGGGGCGAAATGAACAAATGGGTTAATTTTTATGGCACTGTGATGGGTTTTGAACAATTGATTTCGTTCGACGACAAAGATATTTTCACAGATTACACAGCCTTGATGAGCAAGGTGATGTCGAACAGCAATATGCGTATTAAATTCCCGATCAACGAGCCGGCCGAGGGAAAGAAAAAATCTCAGATTGAAGAATATATTGACTTTTATCGCGGAGCTGGTGCACAGCATGTTGCTATGGCTACCGATGATATCATTGCTACCATTGAGCAGCTCAGAGCCAGAGG
Organism: Bacteroidales bacterium UBA6229; assembly: GCA_002440975.1. Classification (GTDB taxonomy): domain Bacteria; phylum Bacteroidota; class Bacteroidia; order Bacteroidales; family F082; genus UBA5536. The sequence goes on along the minus strand of DJWN01000089.1, from coordinate 52,637 downwards.
AGTGGAGTTTTTGCATGTACCCGATACCTATTACGATACCGTGATGGATCGTGTAAAGGAAATTGACGAAGACCTGGAAACACTGAAGAAATTGCGTGTATTGATCGATCGCGATGAAGAAGGCTACCTGCTTCAGCTTTTCACCAAACCAGTTGAAGATCGACCCACGGTATTTTTTGAAATCATTCAGCGCAAAGGAGCGAAATCTTTTGGCAAAGGTAATTTCAAAGCCTTGTTCGAAGCCATTGAGTTGGAGCAGGAGAGCAGAGGTACGCTTTAATACAAACCAATTTAAGAATCAAAATTAAAGTTACAACAGATATGCTTGAATCCAATAATCCGGAACTCAGCTCGTGGATCAAAGTTCCTGAAAACAGTGATTTCCCGATACAAAATTTACCCTATGGGATCGCCACATCAGGCGATCTCGTTTTTATAGCCACTCGGGTAGGCGATACGGTGATAGACCTTTCGGTGCTGGCCGATTTTGGTTATTTCGATGAAATTGATATGCCAGATATGAGTGTCTTCTATGAGAAAAATCTAAATCAATTGGCAGCATTGCCAAAGGAGACAAGGATCGCGTTGCGAGAACGCCTGTCTGAGATTTTTTCTGTGTCGAACACCGAGCTACAGTCGAATGATGAGGCGCGCCAATTAGCTTTTTATCAGTCAGTTCAGATCAAAATGCTGATGCCCGTTCAGGTGGGAGATTATACCGATTTTTATTCCAGTATCGAACATGCTACTAATGTTGGAAAAATGTTCCGCGACCCATCCAAAGCACTGCTGCCCAACTGGAAACACCTGCCGGTCGGCTATCATGGCAGAGCCTCATCAATCGTCGTTTCGGGAACAGCGATCCATCGACCCAAAGGACAAACCAAACCGAAGGATGATGAACCACCACAATTTGGCCCATCAAAACAACTTGATTTTGAGTTGGAAATGGCTTTTATCACTTCGGCTCAAACCGCGCTGGGCGAATCCATTGCAGTAGATAAGGCAGAGGAGGCTATTTTTGGGCTGGTGATGTTTAACGATTTATCGGCCAGGGACATCCAAAGGTGGGAGTATGTTCCGCTGGGGCCATTTCTTTCAAAAAGCTTTGGTTCAGTAATCTCGCCCTGGGTGATTACCATGGAAGCCTTGGAGCCATACAGAACCAAAGGCCCAAAACAGGAACCGGAAGTGTTGCCCTATTTGCAAATTGCTGGTGAACACAATTTCGATATTCAGTTGGAAGTTGCCATACAGCCGCAAAATGCAGAACCTACAAAGGTTTGTCACTCCAATTCCAGATATTTATATTGGAATATGGCACAACAGCTGGCACATCAAACCGTTGCCGGCTGCAACCTCAATCCAGGTGATATGTATGCTTCGGGTACCATCAGTGGTCCTACGCCTGATTCTTTTGGTTCGATGCTGGAGTTGAGCTGGAAAGGTACGCAGCCGATAAAAATGAAAGATGGCAGCGATCGAATTTTTTTACTCGATCACGACACCATTATTATGCGGGCTTTTGCCGAGCGAAACGGATTACGAATAGGCTTTGGTGATTGCATAACGACAATCTTACCAGCGAAATGAGCGGTGTAATGATAACAATTGATGCACCCAACTACGATCAGCGAAAGCTTCATCGCCTGCTGCTTGGTAGTATTGCACCACGACCTATTGCATTTGCCAGTACAGTGGATAAGGATGGCAATCCTAATTTGTCACCATTCAGCTTTTTCAATGCTTTTGGGGTTAATCCTACCACACTCATTTTTTCTCCATCCCGAAGGGGACGCGACAATACTACCAAGGATACTTTCGAAAATCTGAAAGAAGTGCCGGAAGTTGTGATTAATGTGGTTAGCTATCAGATGGTTCAGCAGGTGAGTTTGGCAAGTTCTGAATATCCTAAAGGAGTAAATGAATTTGTGAAAGCTGGGTTTACGCCCCTTGAATCAAAAAGTGTGAAGCCGTTTCGTGTGAAAGAATCACCCGTCCAGTTTGAATGTCGTGTAAGACAAATCATCGAAACAGGTGATGGACCCGGGGCAGCTAACCTGATTGTATGTGAGGTATTGAAAATGCATATCAACGAAGAAGTGCTTGATGAAAATGGTGAAATTGATGTATTGAAAATTGATCTGGTTGGCAGAATGGGAGGTAATTATTATGTGAGAACCAATGGTGAAGCTGCCTTTATTGTTCCCAAACCCTTATCAACTCCTGGTATCGGGATAGATGTTTTGCCTGACGAGATCAAATTCAATCCATTACTAACTGGTAACGACCTGGGGCGTCTTGGCATTCTGGCCGAATTCCCCAGCCATACCTTGATTGAAGAGCAAAAGCTGAACAACTTAGTGAACGAGACTGATATGATTGCCAAAGTAAAGCAATTAATAGAAAACGACTTAAATAATGAAGCACTAGCCCTATTGATGGCGTTTTATCAATAATGCGATTCTTAATATTGCAAATTGAATCCTGTTTTTAGCGCAACTTTTTGATTAAATATTTGAGCAGTGAAAAACCAAATGAGGTTATTCACTGCTTTTATTTTTTGTATATAGTTGGTTATTAAATAAATAGCTTGATTAAGTTCATTATTTAGAATCATCCTATATAAGCAAAATCACGACATAGCACGATATTTTTCCATTAAATTTGTCCTCAATTGTGTATAATAAAAGTTTACTGAAAGTAAAATGTTAACCAAAATGAAAAAAATTACTACTTTTTTTGCCTGTGGCAATCAAATTTTTAAGACGAGCCTGTTAATTATTACAGGTATTTTTGTATCCTTCACAATGCTGGCACAGGACTTAGCCATTGATTTTGGCAAGACCACTTCTGGCTTGGTAGTTCTTGACGACAATATGCAGGGGCTAAGTGCAACAGTTGCGTATCCAGGGCTTGCAACTTTTCAGGTTGAAAGCTCAAAAGGTGTTTTTAATGAGTTGCTTATCCCCAAAACTTTTTCAGTGGGAAATCTTGGTGAACCCAAACTTCCGGCAACCAAAAAACTGATTGAAATCCCATTTGGTGCCGAGGTAAGTGTTAATGTCCTTAGTTACACTGTATCTGAGTATAAATTGAGTGATTATGGTATTAATGAATTGATAATGCCGGTACAGCCTTCACTGCGAAAAGACCAATCAGCTGAGGATGTAACATTTGAATTTAATACGGAGGTTTATCAAAAGGATGATTTTATATCACACGAACTTGCCTCGGTCGAAGTTCTTGGTGTTATGCGGAGTTTTAGAATCGCCAGACTTACCATTGCTCCCGTGAGTTATAACCCAGTTCAGGGTGTTATTCGGGTGTATAATGATATTGAATTTGAGGTAGTTTTTACAAATGTTGACAAAAACCTTACTGAATATGTGAAATCCTCTACCTATTCACCTTATTTCTCAGCGATGCAGCAGGCATTTTTGAATAATCCTACCAATAGAGAGTATCCTGATCATCCTGACCTTACTACGTATCCCATTAAGTACCTGATCGTTTCTGATCCGATGTTTGAGGAGGATTTGGCTCCTTTTATTGATTGGAAAACAAAAAAAGGCTTTGAGGTTATTGTAGCTTATACCGATGAAATTGGAACAAGTTACAGCCAAATTCAAGCCTATGTGCACGAACAATACAACAATGGCACACCCGATGATCCGGCTCCAAGTTTTGTGTTGTTTGTTGGCGACACCCCGCAAATACCTGCCATTCAGGGGTCATCATCCAGCAAAATGACTGACCTTTATTATGCAAGTGTTGACGGCGACTATTTTCCTGAAATGTATTATGGCCGTTTTTCAGCCACCAATAGTGCACAATTGATGCCTTATATCGAGAAAACACTTTACCATGAAAGGTATGAGTTTTCTGATCCAACTTATCTGGATGATGCAACGCTGATTGCCGGTGCCGATGGTACCTGGAATCCGCGCGTTGGACAACCAGCCATTGAATATGCAACCGAAAATTATTTCAATGCTGAACTCGGCTATGTCAATGTGAATGACTATTTAACAAGTCCATACACCGGTTGTTATGATCCTGACCGCATAGCAGTAGGATTGATTAATTATACAGCGCATTGTGGTGAGACCTCCTGGGGCGACCCCAATCTTTCGCAGTCCATGGTTAATAATTTTGTGAATCAGGATAAGTATCCGCTGGCTATTGGTAACTGCTGTCTGGCTGCCGATTTTGGTTATCCTGAATGTATTGGCGAAACCTGGATGCGCGCTGCCAATAAAGGTGCTGTGGCTTATATCGGATCTTCACCGAGTTCTTACTGGTTCGAAGATTTCTATTGGGCAGTAGGTGCTTTCCCGCTTCAGGGCAACAATGATGGTTATGTGCCAACTTTTGAAGAGACTACCTGGGGTGCTTATGATGCACCTTTTGTAAGCGATTATGTAACAACAGGTGGAATAGTATTTGTCGGGAATCTGGCAGTAACTGAAGTTCATATTCAGGGTTATCCCAGTCATTCCAGTCCTACCTATTATTGGCAGGCATATAATGTTTTAGGTGATCCTTCATTGGTCACTTATAACACTCAGGGTCAGAATAATACTGTAGAGCATATGCCCATTCTGCCTATAGGTCTCGAAACCTATGAGGTAACGGCTGAACCGGGATCTTATATTGGTATTTCGAAAGATGGTGTTTTGCACGGATCAGCACTTGTAGGCGAAACCGGTGTTGTTGAAGTACCAATTGACCCTGTTCTATCTTCTGGAATGGTTGATATTGTCGTTACCAAGCCACAATACATCCCTTATATGGTGCAGGTTCCGGCAGCAGCACTCGAAGGGCCCTATGTTGTACTCGACGAATTTGTGATCAATGATGAAAACGAGAATGGACAGGCTGACTACACAGAGTCATTTACCATTGATGTTACCCTTAAAAATGTTGGAGCTGATCCTTCAGGGGATATCACCGCAACGGTTGTTGGCGAGGATGATTATCTTACACTTACCGGAGCCTCTTCGGCTGATTTTGGTGCCATTGTAAACGGCGAAGTATCCAATGTAGCTGATGCCTTTAGTTTTGAAGTAGCAGATTATGTTCCAAATGAACATATTGCTGCATTTGTGATAGAAGCTACTGATGGAACAGAAACATGGGAAAGTAACCTGATGATTAAACTCTATGCGCCAGTACTTGATATTGATGAAGAAATTTTGATTGATGATGCCGCCGGCAATGGAGATGGCATCCTTGATCCGGGCGAAACAGCAGATATCATTGTAACTGTAACCAATACTGGTGGAAGCGATGCATTTGATCTGAGTACTACCATCGTTTCTTCTGATCCGTTGTTGGTTGTGAATAACGCCACTTTGAATGAAGCCGCATTGGCTGCTGGTGAATCTGTTGAATTGGCTTTTAATGTAACAGTCAGTAGCGACTCACCCATTGGTTATCCTGTTAATATCAATATGTCAGCTAATTCGGGACCCTCAGGCTTATATACAGCAACACAAACCGGTGTAGTAGTTATTGGATTGATTCCGGATTATTTGATTAGCAATGGAACTGTTGAGACCTGCGTCGGTAATTTTTACGATACAGGTGGAGCTGACGGACAGTATCAAAACAACGAGGATTTGACGATGACTTTTTTGCCAACCACACCAAATGCGGTGATAAGAGCAGATTTCGTGTCATTTGAAACGGAAAGTGGCTATGATTTTCTCTATATCTATGATGGCGTATCAACAGCTGCACCTCAGGTTAGTGGTAGTCCTTTTAATGGAACTACAAGTCCTGGCCTTGTTCAGGCTACCAACCCCGAAGGAGCTCTCACATTTCGATTCACTTCCGATTATTCTGTCACAAAAAGTGGGTGGCATGCAGAGATCAGCTGCTTTATAGATCAGGAATTGGCAATTGAAATCACAGCCACACCTCCGGTTATCTGCGAAGGAGGCTCAGCAGTACTTAATGCACATCCTGTTGGAGGCACTGGAAACTATACCTGTACCTGGAGTCCTGCCGAAGGTCTTAACAATCCTAATGCTATGATGCCGATTGCTTCACCTACTGAAACAACTACCTATTCAGTAATAGTTGATGATGGTGAGACTACTGTCGAAGGTGAATATACCCTGGTAGTTCATGAAATGCCGGTACTTGAGCTAGGTAACGACACAATTATTTGTGCTTATGAAACAATCACACTGGATGCCACTATTCAAAATGGCATGTCCTACCTATGGAATCCTGGTGGTGAAACTACCGCAACGATCACTGTTGATTCTACAGGAGTTGGATTGAATTCACAAACCTATTCTGTTATAGCCACAGACGAAAATGGGTGTGAGGTAGAAGATGAGATCACTGTAACATTTGATATTTGCAGCGGCCTGAATGAACAAAAAATGGCTGTAACTATCTATCCTAATCCGGCATCAAAGCTTGTTAACCTGGCTATCCGCGGCAACGCTTCGCATCTTGAATATGTGCTGCTCAATTATCAGGGTAAAGAAATCTACAAAGAAGATTGTGGAAGCTTCAGCGGGTCAGAAATCAAACAGATCAATTTGAGTAATTATGCCAAAGGCATTTATTACCTCCGATTAAACACAGATGAATCGGTTACAATACATAAAATCGTAGTTCAATAATAATTATCTGAAAACGTACCGTAGTTTAAACTGCGGTACGTTTTTACCAAAATCAAATAATAACCTATGAGAAATTTATTTTTTACACTCTTATTACTTCTGTTTGCCAGTGCTGGCTTTTCACAGCAATGGTATGCAATCGAAGGTCAGTCACCTTCAAAAATTTCACAGAATCTCTTACAATCAAACGAAGATGAAATCATTATTTCCTTCTCGGTACCTGGTTTTTATGCTACAACCATAGAAACTCCTCGCGGAAAATCTATGATCATCAGTGTTCCGAAAATGGTTTCGATGCTCGAAGAGGCTGCACCAGACCTGCCGGTTTATGGTGCCTCGGCAATAATAGGTGATCAGGCATTGATGGATATTGCAATTCTTGATGCCTCCTACACTGATTTTGAAAATTTTGAAATAGCCCCTTCCAAAGGGAATTTCAGTCGTGAGATTGATCCTGCTACAGTGCCTTATACCTACGGCGAAATGTACGGTAAGGATGAATTTTACCCGACTAACAGAGCCACTCTTCAGGAACCTTATATCCTCAGAGATTATAGGGGTCAGGTTGTGAGTATTTATCCTTTTGCCTATAATCCGCAAACCAAAACACTACGGGTTTTTCATCAGTTGACTGTTAAAATGGTTAAAATTGGTGAAGGTGGTGCGAATCAACTTAGTCGTAAAAGTCCTCAGATTACAACAGACAAGGAGTTTGAACAGCTGTACGCCCACCATTTTATCAACTTTACTGAGACTCAAAGCCGCTACCCCATCCTTTCCGAAGAAGGTAATATGATTGTGATTAGTCACGGTCCTTTTATGGAAGCGATGGAACCTTTTGTAGCCTGGAAGAAAAGAACAGGACGCCCGATCGAAATCTTTGATGTGGCGACTATCGGAACCAATCCAACTGCCATAAAAGATTTTGTAACAAATTATTACAACGACAACGGACTTACACATATCCTTTTGGTTGGCGATCATCAACATGTTCCGAGTTATAACAACAGCAGCTCAGGTGGTTATTCTGACAACTATTATGGCTATTTGGCCGGAAATGATTCCTATAACGAAGCTTTTGTGGGTCGTTTTTCTGCCGAAAGTCCAACGCATGTCGAAACAATGGTACAACGTATTCTCACTTTTGAACGGGATTTGGATGAAAGTGCTGATTGGGTTAATATTGGTATGGGAATCGCCCGCAATGAAGGTGCTGGTGGTGGCCATAATGGTGGTGAAGCAGATTATGTTCACATGGATTACATTCGTGATAGTCTGCTCAATTATACTTATGCTACTGTATATCAAGAATATGACGGCGGTGTTCCTGGTTTGCCAAATACAACTGCTGCGCAAATCTCGGAGAATATTAATAACGGTACCAGCCTTATCAATTATTGCAACCACGGCTCACAAAATAGCTGGAGTGTTGCCGGTTACAGCAGCTCGCATGTGGATGCTCTTACCAATACTGATCGCTGGCCTGTGATTTGGGCCGTTGCCTGCGACAATGGGAAATTTACAAGTGGCAATTGTTTTGCAGAAACTTGGACCAGAGCCACCCACAACGGAGAACCTACGGGGGCTATTGGTACTATGATGTCCTGGATTTCGCAACCCTGGCAGCCCCCAATGACAGGCCAGGACGAAATGGTTACCATCCTGGTCGAAGGTTATGAAAATAATATCAAACGTACTTTAGGTGGCAACTCCATCAATGGTAGCATGAAAATGATTGACCTTCACGGAAGTTCCGGCAGATCAACGCACGATACCTGGATACTTTTTGGTGATCCTTCGATGACGATGCGTACTGATGTGCCTGCAGCAATGGCTGTTTCTCATTCTTCAACACTCTTTCTGGGAATGCAGGAATTAACCGTGAACGTGGATGCCGAAGATGCCATCGTAACCCTAACCTGGGAAGGCGAAATTTTGGCTTCAGCTTATGTGGAAGGCGGACAGGCCAATCTCAGTTTCCCGGCTCTGGCCGAAGTGGGAATGTTAGATATCACGGTTTTTGGGTATAATAAGATAACTTATATGTCGGAGATAGAAGTGATACCTGCCGAAGGACCTTTTATTGCTTATGTGAGTAATGAAATCAATGACGATGCTGGAAATGGCAATGGGTTGATCGACTTTTCAGAGCTAATTTCATTAGGGATCACAGTGGAAAATCTAGGTGTTGAAACGGCTACTGATCTGGTTGCAACACTTTCATCCGAAAGTGAATATATCACCTTTATTGATAATACCGAAAATTATGGTGATCTGGAAGCCGGCGCAGAATTGGCTATTGCCGATGCTTTTAGTTTTGAAGTTGCGGATAATATTCCCGATATGACCAGCATTCCTTTCCTTTTGACTGTTACGGGAGTCGAAGACAGCTGGGAAGCCAGCTTTAATATTTCTGCTCACGCTCCTGCTTTTTCTATTGGAACTTACATGATCGCAGACGATATCGTGGGAAATAGCAATGGCCGCCTCGATCCGGGTGAAACAGCCAGGATCATTGTTAATGTGCAAAATGTTGGTTCATGTTCGGCTCTCAACGTCTTGAATGAGTTGGTTCTGAATAATTCCTATGTTACCGTAAATGATGACTCCTATCTAATTCCGGAACTTACAGGTGGCAGTCAGGCTTTCTTCGAGATTTCAGTGAGCCCATCAGCACCTATTGGAACGGTTGTTGATTTTAGCTGTATGGTTACATCAGGAGCATACTCAGCCGAAAAGAGCTTTGTTGCTAAGATTGGCCTGGTGCTCGAAGACTTCGAAACAGGTGATTTCACTGCTTTTGACTGGACACAAGGAGGAAATCAGCCCTGGCTTATCGCAGAAGATAATGTGTACGAAGGTAGTTTCTCTGCCAAATCAGGTGACATATCACACAATCAAAGCTCAGAGCTGATTATCCAGCAGGTGGCCAGTGTTGATGATAGTATCTCGTTTTTCTGTAAAGTATCTTCTGAGTCTGGATATGACTGGCTACGCTTTTATATTGACAACAATCAGAAAGCTGAATGGTCAGGAAATGTGGATTGGAATCGTGTGGCTTATGCTGTGCCTCAGGGAGAGCATACCTTTAAATGGGTATATTCGAAGGATGTTTCAATGGATGGCGGCGATGATATGGCCATGATTGATTATATAGTTTTTCCGGCCAGTGTTACTACCACCGGATGGGCCGGAGATGATGCGGCTATCTGTGAAGGCGACACTTATCAGCTTGAAGGATTTGCTGATCATTATAATGAGCTGGAATGGATAACTTCGGGAACAGGAACATTTGATGATCCTGCAATTTTGAATCCGGTTTATACCCCCAGTGATGAGGATGTTCTTGCCGGAGATGTGGAACTTACTTTGATCGTAACAGGCGAATCCTCTACAGTTGAAACCAGCATGATACTTACTATTAATCATCTGCCAGTGGCTATTTCCGGCGAACCGGGATTTATCTGCCAGGGCGAATACTTTGAAATTACTTCGGCCTATGCCGAAAATTATTCTGCATTGATCTGGGAAACCAGTGGAACAGGAAGTTTTACTGATCCTTCAGCACTCAATCCTGTTTATGTGCCAAGTGCTGATGATTATGATGCCGGAATGGTCAGCCTGACTTTGACAGCACAAGGTATTGGTAGTTGCGGTGATGCAGTTAGCTTTGCCGAACTCAGCTTCTACAGTTTGCCAACTGCTTTGCTCACAGGTGATCAGTCTGTCTGTCAAGGTGAAGAGGCTCAGCTAACCATCACGCTAACAGGTGAAGCACCCTGGACAGTTGAAATGGCAGAGGATATGGGAACGATAGAAATATTTGATACGCCTTACACCATGGTGTTGACACCTGAAGCACCTATGGAAATGAGTTTGCTTTCTGTAGTAGATGGCAACGGATGTATCAATAGTGGTGAAGGTTCTGCTGCAATTGACTTGTTGTACGCACTTGCTGCACCATTATCACCAATAGTACCGGATAGTGTTGATTATGCAGAAAACACTGTTTCAGTTGTAACGATCGAAGCCATCGAAGGTGCTACTGCCTACGAATGGGCTGTTGAACCAGCCGAAGCAGGTACCTTCGATGGAGAGGGCCTGGAGGTAAACATCAACTGGAATACTACCTATCTTGGTGAAGCAGAACTGATGGCCAGAGCACAAAATGAATGCGGCTGGAGCGATTGGTCACCGGCTGCTACAGTGGTTTTGGAAAGCTCCGTTGGATTGAATGAAAACTTTGCTAAGTCATTGGTGGTTTATCCAAACCCAAGTGATGGTGAGGTTTACCTTAGCCTGGATTATCTGTTGAAGGGAAAAGTGAATCTGACAGTAGCCAACAGCCTTGGCAAACTTGTTTACCAAAGTGAATTGGAAGCATCCGCCTTGACATCGGACGTAAAACTCCCACTTTCGCATCTCGAAAATGGCGTTTACCTGATTCGGATCACTACCAATGAAGGATACGCCGTAAAACCACTTTTCATCAATAAATAATTTTTTGATTGAAGAAAGTTAATAGCCGGTTCGAAAGAGCCGGCTTTTTTATTTTAGGAAGCACTGAGGATTGGGTGGTTGTTGCAGAACTCTGATTATCATTAAATGTTATTCGCTATGAGTCGATATAAATGGAGCTGGATATCAATTAAATACCAGCAAATTTAAGTTGGCATTCTGATGAAAAGCTTTATTTTTGAGATGTAATTAAATTTGATGTTCACTGAAATCCAACACACCATAAGCATGAATAAAATATTTTTTATTGGACTAGCCCTGGTTTTTATAGTTTCTTGTAAATCAATGAATAAGAGTAAATCAGATGAGCACCCTGAAATAGGGACAATGGCTGAAGATGTACGCAATGAAACCCTCAGAAGCTGGCAGGCTTATAAAAAATATGCCTGGGGACATGATGCCCTGGCTCCCTTATCGAAAACTGCCAAAGACTGGTACGAAGAGCCTTTGTATATATCGCCTATCGATGCCTACAGTACCTTATTTATGATGGGTATTGAGGATGAAACACGCCTGATCGAAGCTTATGTAGCCGACTCGTTGGATTTTGATAAAGATTTGGATGCCAAGGTTTTTGAAGTGAATATCCGCATCTTGGGTGGATTGCTTTCGATGTACGAATTGTCGCGCAATGCAGCTGTGCTCGATAAAGCAAGAGACTTTGCCGACCGGATGTTGCCGGCCTTCGATACCAAAACGGGCATCCCAAAATACTGGGTAAATCTGAGAACCGGACAAGCTCGTGGTGATACGGTTAATGTTGCCGAAGCAGCTACCTACACTTTTGAGATGGGCGTTTTGAGTTACTACACCCAAGATCCCAAGTATTATCAGGCAGGCAAAAAAGCTACTATGGCAATTTTCGACAGACGCTCAGAAATTGGTTTGATTGGGGATGTTATTAATGTGGAAACCGGAGAGTGGATATCAACGCAAAGTCATATCTGCGCCGGCGTTGATTCGTATTATGAATACCTTTATAAAAGTTATTTGTTGTTTGGCGATCAGGATTTGGGCAGGCTTTGGCAGGAAAGCATCCAAGGGATTAACACTTATCTGGCCGAAACATACAACGGAAAACTGTGGTATGGAAGGGCTGATATGCACAGCGGTGAAAAGACAAGCTCACATATTACCTTGTATGATGCTTTTTTCCCGGCAATACTTGGCTTGTCAGGTGATACCACGCGAGCTACCCAGTTGCAACAAAGCTGGGATTATCTGTGGAAGCTTAACGGACTGGAACCTATGGTGTACGATTATAAAACTTCCACTTCATCCTATCCGGCTTACGACCTGAATCCTGAAATTATTGAATCGGCCTATTATCTTTTTAAAATTACGGGTGATAGTAGTTTTTATCAGATGAACGCCCAATATTGGTCCGACATCAAAAAGTATTGCAAAACGGATATTGCCTATACAAGCATCAAAGATGTTGCAACCAAAGAACAGAAAGATTATATGCCCACTTTCTTCTTTGCCGAAACGCTTAAGTACCTGTATCTTACCTTTGTAGAAGATCATCAAAGTTATCCTTTTGAGGACTATACCTTTAATACTGAAGCACATCCTTTTAAAAGGAGTAATTTCGACAAGAACCTGGCAGCACGCTATCTTGGTTTTGAATAAGTGAAAATAACTGGTTAAAGCTTATTGGTAAGAAAGCATAGCTGTTCAATAACCTCAGCAGCCTGTTAATTTGTTTTTTCAAATTGAAGCAGACTTAATTCCCATTGGAGTTTTCATAACATATTTCCAGGTTTCTAATTGTGGATTAAATCCTCAGTTGTGGACTTATCCCACACTTTTTACGTGTTACGTGAAAGGTGTGAATTTTGTAAAATTCTGTATTCAAGTAAGATAAGATTGTTTTTACTTTTTGGTATTCCATTTGAGTAATGCAATGACAACTTTAATGTTTAACTCAAAATAATATAATCCTATGAAAAAGTTAATGTCATTAGCAATCAGTTTTCTTTTCGTTGCAGTATCATTCAACGGAACCAGTTCAGTAGTTGCAAACGTTCTTCCAGGCGAAAACTATAACATCAACCTCTTGGATGATGATCAGCGCACGGAAGTTAAGCTTGCCGAGTTGCCACAGGCCGTGAAGGATGTGCTCGAAAGTGACGATTACAGGGGCTGGGAAGCAGAACAAACTGCTTACCTGGTGAAGGATAAAGCTACCAATAGCGAGTACTATGAAATCACACTCAAACATGTCGAAAGTCAACAATCAAAGACGATAAAGCTCAAAGCAACGGGCGAAAAGATTAAATAGGCAGTTCTTTTTTTAGAATCGTTTGGTTGTTACAGGAGTTAATTTTCAACTTAACTCCTGTTTTTTTCATAAAATTAAACAGTATGATCACTATCAAAAATTATAATAACAATCTGGTTTCAGCGCATATAATGCAAAAACAGGCGGGTTGGGTCATTCATGCACCGGTCTGGAACAGCAGGATGTCTTTTACTATTCCCTTAAAGCCGGCAATTTTCAACAATCTGCTTAATTCACAAATCTTTAATTTTTTGTCCGTTAGCCTTAAACAGCAATAATTTCAATTGAGGGTAACCGGGTTTTCTTCTGTTTGTACGATTTGATGTAATTTTGCAGAAGTTGTTCCATTTTATTGCTGATATGCCTAAAATCCTGATTGTTGAAGATGACCTTACTTTCTCGCAGAGCCTGACCAGTTTTCTGGAACGACATTACTTTGAAGTTGCCGTAAGTAACAAGATCACTGATGGGAGTAAGCAGTTGAAAACTAATGTTTTCGATCTTCTTTTACTGGATTACAGACTTCCTGACGGCACAGGGCTCGATTTGGTTAAAGTTCTGCAAAACGCAGGAAAAAGAATTCCGATAATCATCATGACCAGTTTTAATGATGTGCGAACCGCTGTTACATCAATAAAGATGGGGGTGTTCGATTATATCATAAAACCGGTTAATCCGGATCACCTGATAATGGTGATTAAGGATGCGTTGAAAATTGATCCCCTCAAAAACGTAAACACAACCGATGATGATTCCCGATTTATCAGCGGAAACAGTGAGCAATCGCATAAGATTGATCAGCATATTAAGCTGGTAGCACCCACCAATATGTCAGTAATTCTTCAGGGCGAAAGTGGCACCGGAAAGGAACAGCTGGCCCGAAAAATACATCGTTTGAGCAAGCGGGCAAATAAAGCTTTTGTGGCCATTGATTGTGGAGCCCTTTCGTCAGAACTGGCGGCAAGCGAGTTATTCGGCCACACCAAAGGAGCCTTTACGGGAGCCATCGCTGATAAAAAAGGACTTTTTGAGTTGGCAAGTGGTGGCACTTTGTTCCTGGATGAAGTAGGCAATCTGAGCTACGAAATACAAGTGAAGCTTTTAAGAGCACTGCAGGAGAAAGTGATTCTGCCGATTGGCGGCAGCACCATCCGGCAAGTTGATGTGCGTTTAATTGCTGCAACAAATGATGACCTTGGCAAAAGTGTTAAAAATCAACATTTCAGAACTGATTTGTATCATCGGCTGAATGAATTTAGCATCATGGTTCCGCCGCTACGTAAACGGGGGAATGATATTCAGCTTTTTATCAGGCATTTTATCGAGCTTTCAAATGAAGAACTTGGCAAATCAGTTAAGCATGTTTCGGATGAAGCAATGGAGATTTTGCTTGGTTACGATTGGCCTGGGAATCTTCGTGAGCTTAAAAATACCATCAAAAGAGCAGTGCTACTGACATCGGACGATATAATCGAAAAAGAAGCCTTGCCTGAAGAAATGGTTTTTGAAGCGAAATCATACCTTAACGATGATTACGACCTTAAATCAATACAGGAAACCACCGAACGCAACCTAATCGTAAAAACATTGCAACAAACCGGAAACAACAAATCGCAGGCTGCCAAGCTACTAAATATCGATCGTAAAACACTCTATAAGAAGATTTCACGATACAATATTGAAGAATAAGTTCAGTATTTTTGATTTGATACTGACCTGACTAAATGTTCCAGATCATTTAAAATCTTCTCTATAATTTCTTCTTCCTCAACCAGTAGCACTTGATTTGATCGAAGGGCTTTTTCCAATGTCCTAAGCTTTTGCGATACCTCCGTGGCACCGATTTGTGCGGTGCGACCGGCTAATCGGTGTGCAAGTTCTGTTACACCGGCAGAATCCTGCTGTTTAAATGCTTTTTTCAACGAAAGGACATCCTTATCAGTTTCTGTGACAAACTGTTTAAGTTGTTGATTCAGAAGACTGGCATCACCCATCGCCATCTTTCCCATGGGTGAGTTTTCGATTAGTTTACGATCAAAATCCTGATCGCCAAGATGTTTGTAAATTAGCTGAAGCAGATCGGCTTCCACAAAGGGTTTTGCCAGTAATTCATCAAATCCGTGAGCGCGTATATTTTCTTTCTCATCAGGTAATACGTGTGCCGTAAGTGCCACAATTTTCAGCTGTTTGCAGGCTCTTCTTCTGAGTTGTGCACAAAGTTCAAAGCCGTGCATTTCCGGCATGTTTAAGTCCATCAATACCAGGCTATTGTCATTTATTTCTGTTTTTAATAATTCCCTGGCATCCTGCAAACAATGGTGTTCCACTTCATTTGTTGTGAGAATATCATCAATCAATTTAAGGATATACGGGTCATCGTCCACAACAATTACTTTTCCGGTCAACTGATTTTTTAATGTCAACTGATTCAAAGCTGGTTCTGAAGGCTTTTTATCAGCCAGCGGAAATGCCAGTTTTACCACAAATTCCGAACCTTTTCCGGGTTCACTTTCAACCCTTAGTGTGCCTTTCATCAAATCAATCAACGATTTGGTAATGCTCAAACCCAGGCCTGTTCCGGAAACCGGATTTGCTTGTTCAAACTCATTAAAGATGCACTCAAGTTGTTCTGCCTCAATTCCAATACCGGTATCCTTAATCGTAAACTGACATTGATAAATTTCTTTCTCAATGGCATAATCAAAACCGAAACTAACTTCACCTTCGTCAGTAAATTTGATTGCATTCCCGATCAGGTTGTATAAGATTTGTTTTAGCCTGAACGCATCGCCATGCAATGTCATATCCGGATCTGCAGTATTTTTGAAATTGAACCCGAGATTTTTCTGTTCTGCTTGAGTTTGCATGGAGTCCACCACGTCTTTAAGCAGATCATGCATCCGAAAAGGCTGGTTGACGAGTTCGTATTTTCCGGATATTAATTTGCTATAATCCAAAACCTCGTTAACAATCTGGTGAAGATGAGCAGCACTTTTGTAAATGATTTCAACAGATTCATCTTTAGTACGTTGCTTTTTCCTGATTTGTTCAGCAAAGCCCAGAATCGATTGCAAAGGTGTGCGGATTTCATGACTCATATTCGAAAGAAAACGCTGCTTTACGCTGCTGAGCTGCTCGGCCTTTTCTTTGGCCAGTTGCAGTTGTAGGCGTAAATTGTTGTTGCGATTCACATCGATAAAAATCAAAAATGATAATATCCCGATGATGATTACGAAAATCACCAGTATGATGATAATTCTCTTAATCGCCGAAAGTAATTCGGTTGCCAAGGTAGTACTGGTTTGTTCAGCTTCATTCAATTCATCTAATTCAAAATCGCGCAACATCCTGTAAAACTGTGTTGTTGTGAGCTCGGAATAATTGATCAGATTTTGCTCGGCTGTGTATAGCTGATTCAATTGATACCTGTAACTCCTGTCGAGGCTGTCGATAAACATTTCAATATTTTCGGTAATTTCAGTCCGATTTGCACGCGAAATCGTATCAACTTTTACATTCTGCTTTTCTTCAATAATTTGGCTTTCTGCTGTCTGGCGCAAGGTATCAGCAGGTTTTTCTTCTTCTTTTTTACCAAAAAGTCGTTGCAGAAAACTCCTTTTCTTCCGGGTATCTTCTGCTTCCTCTCCCGGAATGGTAGTGGTGGTAATAAGTTTGGTCTCCGTAGTTACCACATTGGTGTCGATTTCCTGGCTGATAAGTGCTACCAATTCATTCAGCTCACTGTATTCCTTCGAAAACTTTTGCGGATTTGTAATCTCTGAGTACAATCCCAGGTACCGTGTTAGAATGTGATCGTAATTATCTATTATTGAACGCATTGAATCAATCCGACTGATGTAGGTTGGCTTGTCGCTGCAGAGGATTTCGAGGCTGTCGAGCGATTGGATCAAATCCTGACTCACGGGCTGTAATTTGCTCATTTCGGCCGGTTTATAGGTGATAAACTGTTGCCTTCCAATTTGATTAATACGTGTAAAAAGATAAGAAATGTTGTTGATCAACCTGATTTTTTCATTTGGCCTGGTGAGCTGTTCCACAGAAACAAAAAGTCTGTTAAATGCAAAGTCGGAAAGTAGCCAGGTTGCAATCACCGATGTAGTTGCAATTACCAGAATAGCAATCAGTTTTACCTTAATAGATGCAGGATTTTTATCAGCAGATTCGGACATGTTTTGTTATTGAGGTATTCAAAGGATATATTTTCTCTTCAAAAATACATCAAGAAGTTTGCTTTGTTGTTGTACATTTGTTTTATCAAACTCTTTTCATCAACAGATTAGTATCAACAAGATTTTTTTTGATGAATTTGCTCAATGAAAATACATCACAATGAGAATTAAAGCAATCTTTTTGAAACCAGGCAAAATGGTAAAATAATAGAAACGGATACCATGCGTTTATTGATGAATTTTAAATGAATTATTCAACCCAATAAAAGTATTGTCGTTTGTAAGAAACACAAATAGAGAAACATGCGCTTGTGATTTGAGGTTTCTAAAAAAGAAATTTGTGATTGCAAGAATGTTTAAATGCTGTTTAAAAGTTCCACAATAATTACTAAGAACTAAAGGTGTATGCTATGAATAAGCCTTTGAAAATTGAGGAATTAGGACAGTTTTTACTTTCCATTGTATTATTTAGCCAATTGGATTTCAAAGGGTGGCTTTTTCCGGCCTTGTTACTTTTGCCTGATTTATCAATGCTGGGCTATCTGATCAATACAAAAACAGGAGCCTGGATGTCCAATTTATTTCATTATAAAATGCTGGCAGTTTTACTGTTCAGTTTTGGGCTTTATTTCAATATTTCAATTTTGATGTTGTAGGGTGTAATTTTGTTTGGACACTCGGCCATAAACAGAGTTTTTGGATATGGGCTGAAATATTCTGATGACTTCAAACACAACCATTTAGGATGGATTGGGCGGGATAAATCGTTTTGATCTAATCAATAACTTTAGCATCATTAATTAGCGAATTAAAAATTGGGGAAACAAGAATTACCAAAGAGGACAAAAGACAACAAAAAAAACAAACCCTTTCAACAATAAAAGCTGAAAGGGTTTTTTAGTAGCGGGGAGAGGATTCGAACCTCTGACCTTTGGGTTATGAGCCCAACGAGCTGCCTCTGCTCCACCCCGCAATGTGCGACATTTCCATGTGAAACTTAAATCCGTTTCCGAAATGGGAGTGCAAAGATATATTTTGTTACTTTGCAAAGCAAATTTTTCAGCAAATATTTTTCAATGACACATAAAGCCGGATATGTAAATATTGTCGGAAACCCTAATGTTGGCAAGTCAACCCTGATGAATGCACTGGTGGGCGAAAAGCTTTCGATCATCACTTCAAAAGCGCAAACAACTCGCCATCGCATCCTGGGAATTGTAAATGGCGATGATTTTCAGATTGTTTTTTCCGATACGCCGGGTATTATTCACCAGCCGGCCTACAAGATGCATCATGTGATGAATCAGTTTGTGGAAACGGCTTTTATTGATGCCGACCTGATTTTATTTATGGTCGACATCAGCGATTCGGTTCAGCATCACACTTCTACGATCGAAAAATTGCAGCACAGCAAGGTTCCTGTTTTTGTGCTCATCAACAAAATTGATTTGTCAGATCAACCGAAGGTTGAACAGTCGGTTGCTTTCTGGAACGAGGCTTTGCCGGGGGCTACGGTTTTTCCGCTGGCAGCTTTGCCCGGGCATAATGTGGCTTATCTTTTTGAGCAGATTCTTGATATACTTCCTGAGTCGCCGCCTTATTTTCCAAAAGATGAGTTGACAGATAAATCCATGCGTTTTTTTATTGCTGAAATCATTCGCGAAAAAATCTTGTTGAATTATAAGCAGGAAATTCCGTACTCTGTTGAAGTAGCTGTAGATGCATACGAAGAAACTGAAAAGCTGATCAGGATACAGGCCATCATTTTTGCTGCACGCGACTCGCAAAAAGCGATTTTGATTGGCAAACAAGGTAGTGCGATAAAGAAAATGGGAACACAAGCCAGGACAGATATTGAGGAATTTGTAGGCAAAAAGGTATTCCTGGAATTGAGTGTGAAAGTAAATAAAAACTGGCGCGATGACGAGCAAATGCTTCGCCGCTTTGGCTATGAAGCCTGATAATAAATACTATAGATATGACAAATATTGCGGCAATTGTGGGCAGACCCAATGTAGGAAAGTCCACCTTTTTTAATAGATTAGTGCAGGCGCGACAGGCAATAGTGGAGGAAACCAGCGGCGTTACCCGCGATCGCCATTATGGTCGTAGCGATTGGAACGGTAAAACTTTTTCACTGATCGATACGGGTGGTTATGTGGTTGGCTCTGACGATATTTTTGAAGAAGAAATCCGCAAGCAGGTAGCCCTGGCGATCGATGAGGCTGATGTGATCTTTTTCGTGGTGGATGCCCGCGAAGGCATTCATATTTTAGATCAGGAGGTGGCAAATTTGTTGCGTCAGTCTAAGAAAAAGGTGTTGCTTGTTGCCAACAAAGTTGATAATCCGGATCGCATTGCCGATGCACAGGAGTTTTATTCCTTCGGTTTGGGCGAGCCTTTCCCCATTTCGGCTATCAATGGCAGTGGCACTGGCGAGCTGTTGGATGAAATGGTGAAACTTTTACCTGAGGAAATGACCACCATCGAAAGTGATTTGCCCAAATTTGCCGTAGTTGGGCGTCCAAATGTGGGGAAATCGTCTATTATCAATGCTTTTCTGGGAATTGAGCGCAACATAGTTACATCCATTGCCGGCACAACACGTGATAGCATTCATACCGAATACAATGCTTTTGGGATGAATTTTATTTTGGTTGATACTGCCGGGTTGCGTAAAAAAGGAAAAGTTTACGAGAATATTGAATTTTATTCTGTTTTGCGTGCTATTCGTTCTATTGAGGAAAGTGATGTGGTGATTATTTTGATTGATGCGCAAACAGGCATTGAAGCGCAGGATCTGAATATTCTCAAGCTGGCCGAAAAAAACCGTAAAGGCGTTGTGATTGTGGCCAATAAATGGGATTTGATTGAAAAGGAGAACAACACCCACCTGGAATACGAAAAAGCTATCAAAGAACGGACAGCACCTTTTACTGATATTCCGATTGTATTTACTTCCGTAATCAATAAGCAAAGGATTTTCAAGGTGCTGGAAGCGGCGCATGAGGTTTACGAAAATCGTAATCGTCGTATTGCAACTTCACAGTTAAACGAATTGTTGTTGCCGATCATTCAAGCTTCTCCGCCACCAGCGACAACGCGCGGCAAATATGTGAAAATCAAATACATCACGCAGTTGAAAACGCAAACACCACAATTTGTTTTTTTCTGTAATTTTCCGAAAGATGTGAAAGAAAGTTATCGGCGGTTTTTAGAAAATAAGTTGCGCGAACAATTCAACTTTAAAGGAGTTCCTATTCAATTGTATTTCAGGCAAAAATGAGCGATTCGGTTAGGATAGACAAATGGATGTGGGCTGTGAGGCTTTTTAAAACCCGTACCCTTGCTGCCGATGCCTGCAAAGGCGGAAAGGTGAAGATGGAAGGGCATTCAGTAAAAGCTTCCCGGGAGGTGAAAGCAGGCGATCTGATCGAAGTGCAGGTCGGGCAATTGCACCGAAAAGTGGAAGTGAAAGAACCGGCAAAAAACAGGGTTGCCGCCAAGCTGGTCGAAAACCTGCTGATTGATCATACGCCAATGGAAGAGTATGAGCGTTATGAGCTGGTAAAAGCCGCCAAAACGGAGTATCGGGGAAGAGGCTTGGGGCGCCCGACAAAAAGAGAAAGAAGATTAATTGACAAACTCAAAACAGACGAATAATGCGTTTTATTAGAAATTCAGTTTTACTGTTGCTTGGCTTTACCTTTTTCCTGACGAGCTGTAACCTGACAAAGCAATCTGTTAAGAAGCCAAATGATGCCTGGATGGCAGCCTTTTATAATGTGGAGAATCTTTTTGATACCATCAATGATCCAACAGTCAATGATGAGGAGTTTCTCCCGGGATCAAAACTGGATTGGAATACAGAAAAGTATCAGAATTCGCTTGCTCAAAAGGCTCGGGTACTAGCTGCTTTGGATAGTTTGGATTTCCCGCATTTTGTTGGGTTGGCCGAAATTGAAAATCGGGAGGTGCTTGATGATTTGGTGAAAACACCGGCACTTGCCAAAGCAGATTACAGCATTATTCATATCAGTGATAATGACCCTCGTGGAATTGAAGTTGCGGCGATTTACCGGAAAGACTTTTTTAAAATATTAGCCACAAAAGCACTTGAACCGAATTTGGAAAAGCCGGAAAGTATGCGGCATGTATTGTATGTGAAAGGTTTGATTTGGGGAGGAGATACCTTGCATATTTTTGTAAATCACTGGACTTCACGCTATGGCGGCAAAGATGAAACGGCTCCCAGAAGGGCGCGTTATGGCGATTTTTTGCGACATTTGTCAGATTCCCTGTTGACGCTGGATCCTATGGCACATATAGTGATTATGGGCGATTTGAATGATAATCCCAACGATCCCAGCATCACAGCTCATTTACAAGCTGTTAGTCCGAATGATTTGGATGCCGCAAGCCGCCTGTTCAACCTAAGTCTTCCACTTTTTGAAGCTGGCAAAGGTACACTCTATTATCGCAGCTGGGATTTTTTCGATCAGGTGATTGTTTCGCACGCACTGCTTAACTCTGAAAAGCCGTCTGTAAGAACCTTTGAGGTAGTGAAACATCACTGGATGCTGTTCAATCCAAAAAGTGGCGAACCACGTCCTAACCGAACAGCATCAGGAGGCCGGTATTTTGGTGGTTTTAGCGACCATCTGCCTGTTATTCTTTATTTGAATGTGGATTAGGGGTGTGTTTGTTCGCTGATAAGTTCGCCCTGCTCATCCCAAGCACGCCAGAGTCCGGTACGATTCCCGTCTTTGTACTGTCCTTCAAGATGTTTTTTTCCATTGGGATGATACACAGTGCCAAGTCCTTCGCGTTTGCCATTTACAAAACGACCCTCGCTCCACAAGGTGCCATCCTCGTACCAGGATTTCCAGATGCCCGATCGTTTGTTGTTCAGATAGTCACCTTCCATACTTAAAGCACCTTCGGGATAATATTGTTTTTCGCGAACCAGAATTTTTTGTCCGTTCTCGTCTTCACGAAAAAAACGGACAATCTTGGGTTTGCCGTTATCCCAGATATCAATGATTTCTGAAGTAAGATTTTCTTCCTGCCTTGCTTCTTGTTGACAGGCCTGTAAAAAACCAAACAATATAAGAAGAACAGACAGGCTAGCGATCAAATAAAAGCCTTTGTCCGCGGACTTCTTCATGGAATTTTCCGTTCTCATAAGCCAATTCTCCATTTACAAAGGTGTATTTAACCTGATGTTTCAGGCTGGTTCCATCAAGCGGCGACCAGCCACATTTATAATGTATATTTTCTGATGAGACAGTTTGTGGTCGATTAGGATCAACAAGCACTAAATCAGCGTAATAACCTTCGCGGATAAAACCGCGTTTTTGAATTTTGAACAATTTTGCGGGATTGTGACACAGTTTTTCGATGGCCATCCCGATTGTGAGATAACCATTTTGAGCCAGATCGAGCATGGCTGGCAGCAAATGCTGAACCATGGGGCCGCCGGAAGGTGCTTCAAAATATGGCCGTGATTTTTCCTCAAAAGTGTGCGGCGCATGATCAGTGGCCACCACATCTATTTTCCCGCTTCGCAATGCTTCCCATAATGCTTGCCGGTCTTCTTCCGATTTTACAGCAGGATTCCATTTGATAAAATTTCCTTTTTGAGCATAATCCTTATCACTAAACCAAAGGTGATGCAGGCAAACTTCGGCAGTGATCTGTTTTTCTTCAAGTGGAATTTCATCGGTGAAAAGAGTAGTTTCGATTGCTGTGCTCAGGTGCAGAATATGCAGCCGGGTGTTGTATTTTTTTGCTAAGGCAACGGCCTTTGAAGATGACAAATAACAGGCTTCCGCACTTCTGATTTGAGGATGAACCTCAGCAGGTGCACCCGTAGTAAATTTTTGCCGAAATACGGCCAAATTTTGCCTGATGGTAGTTTCGTCTTCGCAATGTACGGCAACCAGGGTAGGGGCGTTGGCAAAAATCTTTGATAGACTTTCTTCATCATCCACGAGCATATTACCCGTGCTTGAACCCATAAAAACCTTGATACCACAGACTTTTTCTGGATCTGTTTTTACGATTTCGGCCACATTATCGTTAGATGCTCCCATGTAAAATGAAAAGTTGGCCATCGATTTTTGTGCAGCCAGCTGGTATTTTTCTTCGAGCAGTTCCTGTGTAAGCACATTAGGAATGGTATTGGGCATTTCCATAAAGCTGGTAATTCCTCCTGCAATAGCAGCTCGGCTTTCGCTTTGGATATCAGCTTTATAAGTCAGTCCTGGTTCCCTAAAATGAACCTGATCATCAATCACTCCCGGAACAAGCAAGAGCCCTTTGGCGTCAACAATTCTGAAGTCAGCTCTAGCATCAATTTTGCCGGGTTCGGCAATTTTTTCGATCAATGCTTCACGGATGAGTAAATCAGCAACAAAATGTTTGTTTTCGTTGATAATCGTAGCATTTTGTATCAGAATGGCAGACATGATTTTCAGACTTTTCTGGCTTTTATTTTCCCGCTTATTCCTCTTAATCTGAGATTAATTACCCCGAAAATAGCTTCTTTAAAAATGCGTTTATTCATTTTCGAGGTGCCTTCGGTGCGATCGGTAAATACTATCGGCACTTCTTTAAGGGTAAATCCAAGTTTGCAGGCTGTATATTTCATTTCAATCTGGAAGGCATAGCCAACAAATTTGATCCGATCCAGATTTATGGTTTCCAGTACTTTTCGGGTGTAACAGACAAAACCGGCAGTGGTGTCGCGCACTTTCATGCGGGTGACAAATCTCACATAAGACGAAGCGTAATACGACATCAATACACGTCCCATCGGCCAATTAACCACATTAACGCCAGTGATATAACGCGAACCAACAGCCAAGTCGGCTCCTTCAACAGCACAGGCATGGTATAACCTTTCCAGGTCGGCAGGATTATGTGAAAAATCGGCATCCATTTCGAAAACAAAGCCGTAATGGCGCTGTAAAGCCCAGCGAAAACCATGGATATAAGCAGTGCCAAGTCCCAGTTTTCCTTTTCGTTCTTCGATGAATAATCTGTCTTGAAACTCCGGTATCAGCGATTTTACGATCTGTGCAGTTCCATCCGGGCTATTATCTTCAATGATCAGGACATGAAAATCCTTTTCGAGTGAAAAAACCGTCCGAATGATCTTTTCGATATTTTCCTTCTCGTTGTAGGTAGGTATGATGACCAGGCTGTCCGACATTAATGCAGGCATATTAGATATTGAAATGCAAATTTAGCTGCAAACTTAAGATTTGTTCTGAAAAGTTTATGCTTTTTAAATAATTTATCACTATAAAATACAATTAGCCCTCAGTAAACTGAAGGCTATTTGTTTATTATTCAATGGGATAAGCTAATATATAACCAGCTTGTGAATTATTCTGCCACTTTCATTTGATAGTGACAGCTGATAAAATCCGTTATTGAATGGTTTTGTATCTATCGTAAAATTGTTTTGTCCATATGAAAGGCTCACTTCATTTTGATAAACCAATCGTCCACCGATGTCGTACAAAGTGATATTAATCGTTTCATTTTTTTCGGCTACCAAAGTAATCGTTGTAAAATCAGCTGCCGGATTTGGATAAATGGTCGAACTGCTAGCAAAGCTTATTTCACCAATTCCTACCCAGTTGAAAGTAGTTTCGAAAGGCTCCATTTCATTATCAGTAAGGTCTTTAACGCCTTGAATGTTAAGGGTGTAATCAGTTCCAGAAGTCATATTACTTACTTCCAGATTTACCTGTTTTTTATTGAAGGTATGCTGGTTGGCAGCAACGACACTAATGCCATTATTCAGGCTGTAATTGGCGATGTTTTCGGCTGATTCCTCCGTAACATCCTCGCTGAAATCAATACGGATATTATTAAAAGTAAGTGGTGTTACTTCCATAACTTGCGGTAGTACAATATCACTTCCTGAAGCGACATCAGTTTCGAAGCGTAATTCTATTTTCCACTCGTCAAAGTCATAGTTCATGGGGCCGGTAATATCGTATGCAGCATTAAGTTCGGGTTCGTATTCAAAAATACTGGTATTGTGAACTTTAAGTACGCCCGAGCCATCGTTTACCCACCACATATAGAAATCTGAATGATAATTTTCCATCACGCAGGTGGCATTCATAACTTTTACTAAAATGCTTTCGTGTCCTTCTTCCACTTCGCCAGAACGCACAATCACCGGTTCGGGCAGGGGTTTATTATCGGCAATGAAATAGAAGTCGCTAATTTCGGCAATTTCAGTTTTATTATAATATTCCTTCACTTTACCGGTAACGATGACACTGTCGCCAATCGAGGGATTTCTTCCGCCATCAAACACAAATAAACCATTCCACAAACCTGTGCCATCTTGAATGAAATAGAAGGAGCCAAAGGATCCTGTTACAATGCCAGAAGTGCTTACAATCTGATCGGCATAAGGAGAGTTTTCGGTTTGTCCCTGGATGTCGTAAATGCTAACTAATTGACCTGTAAAAACTTTTGGGATATAATAATTATACACTACTGTGCTGCTTTCGTTGGTGCCGTCAGTTGCAATGATTTCGTAGTAAACAGTTTGATCTTCATCTTGTCCGGGAATGTTAGCAGTATATTGATCACCATTTGCAGTCATCACAATTTCATTGCCGAGATTTTCGTACGAAAGACCCCACATGATTTTTGCATTGGCGATGTCAGCTGCTGAACTACTTATTGAAGCAGAAATTGTAACTTCTTGATTGGCAACAGCTGTTTCGGGCATGATTTGCACGTTGGCGATGCTGACAGGGCTGGCCGCAACATTTCTCCAAATGAGATTTGCGAATTCAGGATTGTCAATAAAAGGATTCCTGTTTTGCTGATAAGAGTAGATTACATTGTTTCTGTTGCGTTCAAAATCATCTGGCGGATCCTGCATATTCCATTCTAATAGTGTGGAAAGCCTTCCATGTGTTGGAGTTGGATAGGTATTGATTTCATCCACAACTTCCAGATCAAGTTCGCCATTTTCGCCTTCGTAGCGCGTGGCCATATAGAAAATTATCCTGGCGATATCGCCTTTGGCACCATCACGAGGCTCCCAGGTGTATTCAGTAAAATAACAATCTGTAGCTTCAGAATGCTGAGTGCCTCCATTGTCAAAGTCTTTGTTACTTCTGGAAACATTTACGGAGGCATCAGCGGGTTTCAGGTTGTGTACATCACTATCCATGGGTAAAATATCTTCAAAAGTGCCATGAGATTTAGCCCAAACGTGTTCGCGGTTTAAAAAATCACCTCCAGTTCCGTAATCATTATTAGGTCTTGAAAAACCACCGTAAACCGTGATTACGTTATTGGGGTTATCGGGATCCTGATCAGAAAGTTTGAAGATCTCTTTGGAGAAAAAATAGGAATAAACGGTGTGTCCGCTGATGATATCATTCAGCTGGGCTTTGAGCTCTTCGCCATCTTTGCCTTCAACGCCATTGTAATAGCCTGTTTGCTGTGCATTGATGGTGCCGAGCAGAAGCACAAAACTGAGTAAGAAAATAATTTTTTTCATTGTGAAATATTAGAAGAATTAAAGATTAATTTTTAGTGAAACTGTTGCTGTGCGGCCCATGCCGAAATATACGCCAGCCGAATTTGCATCGAAAGTGCTTGAATGAACGAGATAAGGATCGTTGTTTTGTGCATCAGTGATAAAGGTGTTATCAAGTAAATTGATGATACTTGCGCGCAATTCAAATCCTATATCTTTCATGCGCCAGGTGTAGCCTGCATGAACATCAACAGTATAATAATCTGGTATTTTCCATGATTGAATGGGGTTGCCTTCATCATCGAAAGCCCAATCGTTATTATTGGGGTCGTAATCGAGTGGGTTAAATTCGGCATAATGCTTGCCAAAGAAGGTGAAAACGCCGGTTGTGTAAAGTCCTGGAATGATTTCCCAGCGGATGCGTTCCTGGTTTTGAATCTGAGCGGCATCGCCTACATAAAGCCCTTTGGCATCAAACGGGCGGGTTCCAACCTGTTGGCCATTGTCATCATAAATACGGGCGGTATCGGCAGATGTCCATTTCCAGTCGCCAACAGAGAGAAGACTTTCTAGCAATAAGTTTTTAGCTATTCTATAGGCAAATTCAAATTCTATACCTTTGTGTAAAGCATTCATATTGTTGATGTTAACTGAATACCGCACCCCGTCAATATCCATCGACAAAGCCCTATCGGCTGGTTTATTTTCCCATTGGGTGAGGTAAGTATTAACGTTGAGTGTGAATTTTGGTTTTACCCAACTATAGCCAAGCTCAATGGCTTGAACTTTTTCATTTTCAATGTCTCTGAACAGTACATTCCGTTGGTCAAAAACATTGTTAAAGCGTTGTGCTTTTGAAAGATAACCCAAATTTGCAAACACATTCATGGTTTCGTTCAGGTTGTAGTTTGCTCCACCTTTAACAGTAAATCCGGGTAGGTATTTCCAGTCTGTTTCGTTGGTTCTCAATCCTTCTGCAGTTCTGTCGTAGGTCGTACCATTATAATTTACAATCGTATTATAACCAATTGCCAATGTGGTATCGCCCACATCTAAAAGTTTTGGCAGGAAATAGTCGATTCTCTTGTATCCTGTGATTGAGGTTGTGAGATTCAAGAACGCGGTTAATGCGCCCTGAGTAAGTTTTACCTGTCCGAATAATCCTCCCCAATTTACCAGTGCATCATTGTGATAACCAATGATATCACCAACATATTTTTTGGTGGTATCATTGCGTTCATTTTCGTTTCCACTATCGATAAAATAGTTTCCGCCAAATAGATCTTGTATTTTTCGATAGTGTTCTCCCTTGTAGGTTCTCAAATCAACGCCACCCGAAAAGCTCAGAAAATCACTGTGTTCGTAATCAAAAGTAGAAAGCAGCCCCATCCAGAAGTGGTTGTTCATGGCGGCCCGATAAATATCAGATGATTTCTTGTTTACATTAAAATATGGGCGTACCAGGTTCATATTTGAGTTGTACTGTACCTGAAGATTTTGCTGCCCTGTAACTGGATCATAGCTTGGTGTTGTCGAAAAAGAGTTTCCACCTCCATCCCCTAAAGAGAGATACATGATGTTGGAGATGTACAGTTTATCATTTACTGACCAGAAATCTCTTAGGCTGAACATGGGTTTATGATAGAAATTATTTGCCGTACTAAAGGGTTCAGCCTGAGGATAAATTGTATCAGTAGGTGTAATGGAAGCTTTGCTTAAATAACCCCAATTAGGATTGTAACGCAATCCCATATTAACGGGCTCACCGTTATTGATCAAGGTATTGATCGATTCGGGTGAAACGCCGTTTTCGAGTGCAAATGCAGAATCGTAAGTAGCGATGTATTTTTTGTGGCTGCGTTGCCCGTGTTCCTGAGGCGCTCCCATTGCAGTAAGACTGATTATGTGGTTGCCGATTTCTTTATCCACGCGCAAAAAATAGAAGTAGCCTTCAGTCCAGGTTTGGTCAATCCAGCCATCTCCTTTTTTATAAGAACCGGCAAAAGTTACGCCCCAGCCGTTTTTCATCCTTCCGGTGGTAAGCCCCATTGAAGTGCGCATAAAGCCATCGTTCCCAACTTCTTGCTTGAGACTTAAACCTTTTTTGGCATCAATACCTTTGGTAGCGATATTTATTGTTCCGCCAACCGATGGAATTGCCAGTTTGGAAGCACCAAGGCCGCGCTGAACCTGTGTATAGCGCATCACGGCATCGAGGCCAAACCAGTTTGACCAATACACCCAGCCGTTTTCCATGTCATTAACCGGAATACCATCAAGCATTACCGCAACATTTCTTTGATTAAAACCACGGATATTGATACGTGCATCTCCGTCACCACCTCCAGATTTCGTAGCATAAACACCAGGTGTTGAGTTTAATAGCATCGGAATATCCTGCGAGGCCAATTGTTCTTCCACCTTAACAGGTGTAATATTGCTAAAAGCAACAGGCGTGTCACGCGTTTTGGCAACATCACCAACAACCTGAACTTCTGTAAGGGTAATGGTTTTTAGGGTGAAATTGAGCCGGACTTTTTCCTTGCCGACAGTTAGTTCTCTTGTTTGCTTTTCAAAACCTACGTAACTAATCTCCAATGTGTAAGTGCCTGGTTCCAATGATAAATGGTAGGCACCGTTGATATCTGTAACGGTTCCCGTTCCGGGTCCATAAATTATATTTACACCTGGCAAAGGCTCACCGAATTCACCATCGTAAACAAAACCTTCAACAGTTGTTTTTTGAGCCATTGCTGCAATCGCAAAAACAAAAAACACTAATATCAAACCAATTTTTTTTGTCATGATAACTGTTTTTCTCCAAACTGATAGATAAAATTGCCATTATGATAACAAACAGCTTATTATCATAATGGCATATGTTAATGGGATAAAATGCTAGTCAAAAAGCAATTTGTGTGTACTAATTCGATTGGATTGATAAATGATCTTAACAAAATAGAAACCACTTAATTCCAAATTGCTTTCGAAAGTATATTCGTTGGCACGCTGGTTAAAAGTAATTTGTTCAACAAGTCTGCCACTCAGGTCGTGAAGTTCAATACGACTAATAGCTTCAGCTGAAGTGATACTGAATTTGTTGTCGATTGCCGGATTGGGATAAATTACTGCCTTTTCAAGCTGATTTTCTCCAACACTCAAGGTATTGCATTCGCAATTATGAAATCCTAAAGAATCGAAAGTATTTTCAGGGATCGAATCCCATTGCATATGCACCATAAAAGCTGGTTGTGGGTTTTCTGATACACCTTGTTTAACAGTTGGTTTTCTGATCAGGGTATGATCTCTTGACCAAGCTAACCAAAATAATGGCCCAACAATATAATTTTGAATAGTATAAGATGTTGGAACACCGCCACTATTATAGGTGATTGTGGTATCGTTGAGGTTTCCCCAGCCGTTGTCGTCTTCGAGCATTGGGGGGCCAACCTGTCCAAAAATATCAACGATTTCACCCGAGACAGTTTCCAATGTCATGGCATCATTACCATTGAAATACATGGTGCGGTTTACATTGTAAACAGGTGATAAAAACAAATCAGCCTTAGCCTGAAGTTCCAGATCAACAGGTACTTCCTGACCTGTTCCATTAGGGTCTCTTTTGTCGAGAACAACTACAAAAGTAGATTTTGGCGCTATCGTTCCACTCAAAACAGCATCATAAGGTACTGTTTCGCCATTGCTGTAGCGAACCAGTTTATAAGATGACAAATCGATTGCACTGTTAGTTGGATTGTAGAGTTCGAGTGCTTTATTGTTTCCTGATCCTTCAACGTATTCCGAAATGAAAAGATCAGAGCAATCTTGCGCTTGCAGGCTTGTTGCCAGCATAAAAAGCATGAGATAAAGTAGATTTTTCTTCATAGTGAAATTATTTTAAGGTTAAAAGTATTTTTTTCGCAAAATTAACAACTATTGTATAACAGAGCACCTAAAATGAAATTTCATCTGGATTTAACAAAGGAATAATATATAATTGCACAATAATTTTGCATAAAATTAGAAATTTTGAGTAGATTTTGGTTCTGTTGTCGCCCTGAATGCTTTTGAACTACTTTGTAATAGCGTTTTGCTCAAATAAAGGGGTAACACCTTTAGTTTGGAAAGCATTTTTAAGTCCTTCGGCAATGTGAATGTTTTGCTGCTATTGAATCTGTGGCCTGCGAGCTAAATAGTCAACAATTTGGTTGATTTTTGAATGAGCGATTAAAAAGGTTTGTTCTAGTGCCGTTTCCTTTCAAGCTAGTTGCCACGGGGTTTTTGTGATTTTCGTTTTATTCCATGAAAGTTTAACGAAATATAGATATTTTGTCAAATCCAGGTTGGCAATTGGACTTTCTTAACCAAGGCCGGCTTCAATTTCACGCATCAGCTCCAGGGCTTTTTGCACTGAAGGTACTGATTTGATATGAATCAGTAGCTTATCATTGCTTTCCTTCATCCGGCATAGCTCAGGATTAGCCTGTACAAATCTGAGCATAGCCGAAAATCGTGCTGATTGGTAATAAGCCGATTGCTGGTCGCTCACAAAATAGGCTGTGAGCATTTTGTTTTTCAGCACGAGTTTTTCAAATCCCATATCTCTTGCCAGCCAACGCAAACGGATGGTATTGAAAAGTGCATTGGTTTGTTTTGGTATGGGACCAAAACGGTCGATCAGTTCTTCGGCAAATGCTTCCAGACTTTCTTCATCGGCCAGGTTGTCGAGCTCGGAATATAATCTGATACGTTCGGCAGAGGTTGAAACATAATTGCCTGGAATCAGGATTTCCAGGTCGGATTCAAACACACATTCGCGCACATATTGCTTTGTTTTTTCCGAAGTGAAAAGGTCTTTAAATTCTGTTTCTTTAAGCTCTAAAATGGCTTCGTCCAGTATTTTATGAAAAGTCTCAAAACCAATGTCGTTGATAAAACCACTTTGTTCGCCACCCAGCAAATTCCCTGCTCCCCTGATGTCCAAATCTCTGAGCGCGATATTGAAACCACTTCCCAGATCAGCAAACTCTTCCAAAGCTCTCAAACGTTTTTGAGCTTCACTGCTCAAAGCTGCCATTGGCGGGGCAAGCAAATAACAGAAAGCTTTTTTGTTTGAACGTCCCACACGTCCGCGTAATTGGTGCAAATCGCTTAATCCGTAATGATGTGCTTCGTTAATAATAATAGTGTTGGCGTTTGAAATATCTAATCCCGACTCAATGATAGTGGTAGCCAGTAACACATCGTAATCGCCATTGATGAAGCCAAGCATGGTTTTCTCAAGCCGGTGACCGTCCATTTGTCCGTGAGCCACAGCAACCCGAACACTAGGAACAAATTTAAGGATCATATCATGCACATCCATAATATTTTGCACACGATTGTGCACAAAAAACACCTGCCCGTCGCGCGAAAGTTCGTATTGGATTGCATCGCGTATGAGCGTTTCGTTGAACGATCTGATCTCTGTTTGAACCGGATAACGATTTGGTGGCGGAGTGTTGATGATACTCAGGTCGCGGGCACCCATCATCGAAAATTGCAGTGTTCGCGGGATGGGTGTTGCCGTGAGCGTTAAGGTATCCACATTGGCTTTGATTTGTTTCAACTTTTCTTTTGCGGCCACACCAAATTTCTGTTCTTCATCAATAATCAGAAGTCCTAAATCCTTGAAAACTACATCTTTGCTAATCAATCGATGTGTGCCTATTAAAATATCAATGCCTCCTTTTTTGAGTTTTTCGAGCGTTTCCTTTTGCTGTTTGGCCGATTTGAAACGATTGATGTAGTCAATCTCTGCCGGAAAACCATTCAAGCGATCTGTAAAGGTTTTATAGTGCTGAAGTGCCAGGATGGTTGTTGGCACAAGAATGGCCACCTGCTTCGAATCTGTCACGGCTTTAAATGCTGCCCTGATTGCTATTTCTGTTTTGCCAAAACCAACATCTCCGCATACCAGCCGATCCATCGGCGCATCCGACTCCATGTCTTTTTTCACATCAACGGTTGCCTTTAGCTGATCTGGGGTGTCTTCATAGATGAATGAAGCTTCCAGTTCGGCCTGCAAATAGGTGTCGGGCATATACTGAAAACCGGAGCTGTTCTTGCGTTCGGCATAAAGCTTAATGAGCTCTCTGGCGATGTCTTTAACACGGGTTTTGGCTTTGTTTTTAAGCTTGTTCCATGCATTCGATCCGAGTTTGCTCAGGCTGGGTTCGGCTCCATCTTTTCCACTGTATTTGGCGATACGATGTAGCGAATGGATGCTCACATACAGCAGATCACTATTTTGATAAATAAGTCGTATAGCTTCCTGGCGTTTCCCGTTGTTGTCAATCATCTCGAGCCCGTCAAAACGACCGATGCCGTGATCGATATGTGTAACGAAATCGCCTGGCTTAAGCTCGTTCAACTCTTTGATGGTGATGGCTTCCTTCGTGGCGAAAGCTTCGCGCAGGCGGAAACGGTGATAGCGTTCAAAAATCTGATGATCGGTGAACAAACAGACTTTATCTGCCAGATTGATATAGCCGGCATACAGACTATGATACACCGGAACAAAACCAGCCTGCTCCTCTTCCGGGCTGTCGTGCTGAAGATCTGCCAGGATCGATTGTAGTCGCTCGAGCTGTCGGCTGCTTTCTGAGAAGATATAGACCTGAAATCCGGCAGCCTTCTTTTCTTTGAGATGTGCTAAAAAAAGATCGAAGTTTTTATTGAAAACGGGCTGTGGCTGTGTTTGAAACTGAAAATCAGGTTCAACTGTCAGTATGCCCGAATTACCCCATTCAATGGTTTTTATATCAGCAAGTTGACTGATGATTTCATGCGATTGCGAAAAAGCCTGTTGGGGGGCGTGATGCTTGTCTTCATTTTGAATGTTTTCGTATGCTTCAAGGGCTTTTTCCCAGGCTAAGTCGATCCGCTCTGCCAGTGCCTGCGGTTCGTCAATCCAAACCAGGAGGTTTTGAGGCAAATGCTTAAGCAATGTTTCGCGTTCTTCGGCCAACATCCGTTCGTGCATATTGGGGAGGAGCACAACTTTGTCGAGTTTATGAAGCGAACGTTGCGACACCGGATCAAAACTTCGGATGGAATCTACTTCATCGCCAAAAAACTCTATTCGGAAAGGATGTTCATCAGCAAAGGAAAACACATCCACAATGCCGCCACGCAAGGCAAATTGCCCGGGTTCAATCACAAAATCAACACGTTCAAAATGAAATTCTGCTAAAAAATCCGTCAGAAAATCCAGCGAAACAGCTTCACCGGTTTTGATGTGAAAACTGTTATTGCTCAGAAGTTTTTGCGTAAAAACCTTCTCGCTCAAGGCTTCGGGATAGGTAACTGCAATAGTTTTGCGGTTGGCAGCACTTACGCGACGCAACACCTCGGTACGTGACAAAATGTAGTTGTTGTCAGCTTTTTCAGGCTCGTAGGGTCGTTTGTATGAGGTAGGATAAAAGAGTACTGTTTTTTTGTTTAGGGCTTTTTCGCGGTCATCCAACAGGTTTTCAAGATCGTTGTAACAGTAGGCAGCGGTTTCTTTGTCAGGGCAAACGACCAGATGAAAAAACCTGCTTTGCTGTGCAATGGTCTCAATGAGAACTGCCTTGGAAGAACCAGTCAGGCCTTTTAAAAGCAAATGTTGCTGTTGCTTAATTTTATCAAGAAGCAGATTGATCTGTTGCGAGGAAAAAAAACTGTATTTGATTGACAAAACCGAAATTTTTGCTGCAAAAGTAGTGATAGATTCAATTTTGAATACGATTTTGAAAGAAATCAGTTAATTTTGCAGCCTGAAAAATTATTTAGAATGATTCTTTATAACAAAATTGATCGCAGAGAGCTGAAGTTACGTTTGATGCAGGAAAATTTTGAACGACGCACCCTTTCTTTTTATCGTTTTGTTGCTATTGACGATCCCCAAAAGTATCGGGATGAGCTTTTTTTAAAACTTACCGAAATGAAGGTGTTTGGCCGGATTTATGTTGCAACCGAAGGTATTAATGCACAAATCAGTGTTCCGCTTCCTGAGTATGAGCGGTTCAAGGCATACATCCAGCAGCATCTGTTTACACACGATGTTTTGCTTAATGAGGCGATTGAGGACAATGGGAAATCATTCTACAAACTTAAAATCCTTGTCAAGCACAAAATTCTTTCGGACGGACTGGATAACAGCACTTTTGATATTTACGAGGTAGGCAAACACCTGGATGCGGTTGGTTATAATCACAAGCTGAACGAACCTGGCACGGTGGTGATCGATCTGAGAAATCATTATGAGCATGAAGTAGGACATTTCGAAAACGCCATCTTGCCGGATGTTGACACTTACAAGGAGTCGATTCCGGTGATTGTGGATATGTTGAAGGAGAAGCAACCGAAGAATATCATGTTGTATTGTACGGGTGGTATCAGATGCGAGAAGTTTTCAGCTTACCTGCGTCATCAGGGCTTTGAGCAGGTTTTTCAGCTAAAGGGTGGGGTGATCAATTACGTCCATCAGGTGCGTGAGCTGAAGCTCGAAAGCAAATTCAAAGGCAAGAATTTCGTGTTTGACGATCGCATGGGCGAGCGCGTAACTGATGAGATTATTGCCCGCTGCCATCAATGCGGCGAGCCTGCCGATACGCATGTAAACTGTGCCAATGATGCCTGTCATTTACTTTTTATTCAGTGCGAAGCTTGTGCTGCACAATACAATCAATGTTGTTCTGATGATTGCATGTCGGTTATTCAACTTCCGGATGAGGTACAAAAACAGCTTCGAAAAGGAAAAGTTCATGCTAATGCACATCATAAATCTCGTTTTGACAACACTAAAAAGATAAATATTGTTGTTTGATTAATGATTTAAAACACTTGCCAAGATAACATTCCTTATCTTTGTTGGTTCGAAACCGGAACCAGTTTCCATAAAATAGATTTGTATGAGCATTATTCGCGTACACGACAAGGAGTTTGACCTATACATACCTCAGGATCAGATTGAAAGAGCGATAAAAAAGGTTGCCGATCAGTTGAATCGCGATATGGCCGGAAAAAATCCCTTGTTTTTGGTTGTATTGAACGGGGCGTTTATGTTTGCTGCCGAGCTGTTTAAGCATCTGGAAATAGAATGTGAGATTTCCTTTGTTAAGTTGTCTTCTTATTTAGGTACCAGCTCAACGCATGTGGTGCGCGAATTGATTGGCCTTGATCATTCCGTTCACGGACGAAATATTATCCTGATTGAGGATATTGTTGATACAGGTTTAACGCTTAGATATACCATCGATAAGCTGATCAAGCTTGAGGCGAATGAAGTAAAAATAGCGACGATGTTGTTCAAGCCCAAAGCATTTAAATATGATTACGAAGTAGATTATGTGGGGCTCGAAATTCCCAATGACTTCATTATTGGTTATGGTCTCGATTATAACGAACATGCCCGCAACCTGCCTGATATTTATAAAGTAATTTCATAAAAACCATCAAATTTTTAACATGCTGAATATCGCATTATTTGGCCCTCCCGGAGCCGGGAAAGGAACACAAAGCAAGCTGTTGCTCAAAAAGTATAACCTGACCTATATCTCAACAGGAGATATTCTGAGAGAAGAAATTGCTAACCAAACGGAGCTTGGAAAAGAAGCCAAAGGAATTATCGAAAAAGGAGGCCTTGTGCCTGATGATATCATCGTACAGATTATTGAAAAAAGAGTAACGATGAACCTGAATACAGCCGGAATTCTTTTTGATGGTTTTCCGCGTACAGTGGTTCAGGCTTATATACTCGAAGGTTTGCTCTCAAAAATGAACACCAGCCTCACTTGTATGTTAAGCCTCGAAGTGCCCAAAGATGAGCTGATAAACAGGATGCTCGAGCGTGCTAAA
This sequence comes from Bacteroidales bacterium UBA6229, assembly GCA_002440975.1. GTDB lineage: Bacteria > Bacteroidota > Bacteroidia > Bacteroidales > F082 > UBA5536. The sequence goes on along the minus strand of DJWN01000089.1, from coordinate 15,593 downwards.
GTAGGCGGACGGGCTGATGATACCATGGAAGTGATCAAAGTTAGGCTTGAGGAGTATGAAAATAAAACCAAGCCTGTAATTGAGTTTTACAAAGAAAAAAACAAGTATTTTCCAATAGAAGGTGTTGGATCGATAGAGACGATTTTCGGTAATTTGGTAGATACCATCGAAAGCACGATGAAACAGGATTTCTTCAATGTGGTATTGCTCGGTAAGCCTGGTTCCGGAAAAGGAACCCAGGGCGAATTGCTTGCCCGAAAACACAACCTGGTATATATTAGTACAGGCAAATTGTTGCGTAAAGAGATAGCCGGAAATACCGAAATTGGCCAAATTGCAAAACCATACATGGATCGCGGTGAGATTGTTCCGGATGAAATTGCTATCCGGTTGATCGAGAAGAAAATTCATCAACATCCTTCAGCTGCCGGTTTTGTCTTCAAAGGTTTTCCGCGTACTGTAGTGCAGGCTTATATCCTGGACGGATTACTCCGAAGGATAAACTCAAGAGTATCCTGTATGCTCAACCTCAAGCTTTCTACACTTGATGCCATCAAACGATTGAACGACAGAGGAAAAACTGACAGGAAACGCCCTTACGATACTTCTACCGATATGATACTTAATCGTTTGGACGAATACGAAAAGAAAACCAAACCAGTTATCGAGTATTATAAAAAGCAAACGATCTTTTTTGAAGTGGATGGAGCCGGAAACGAAGATACTGTCAATGAAATGTTGGAAGAAGCTATGGTTAAGGCTGTTAAACAACTTAGGAGCTGATCCGAAATTGTGAGTTTTTTCGTTTAAATGTCCTTTCTCCGTTTTTTTAACTTTTTAGCCCTTTCATCACGAAATTTTTGTGTTTAAGTATTGTGCTTAAGCCCAAAAAACACGAACTTTACCAAGTGTTACAAACAAACACACTCTAACCTTCTAATTTCATCTGAAATGAAAATCAGCCTTAGCATCAGCTTTAAAAGTAGTTGGGGACAACAGCTTTGCATCTCCGGACAGCATGAATCTTTGGGCGAATGGATTCCAGAGTTTGCACTAAGAATGGAATACATTGGAAACGAATTGTGGGTGGCTACATTTGATCTCGATGAAGGACTGCCCTGCGAATACAAGTATTTTGTGCAGGAGGCAAACGGAACAATCCATTGGGAGACCGGGAGCAACCGAATATTACCTCAGGTCTCCGTTGCTGAACTTTATCTGCGTGATGTTTGGCATATTGATTTTGACCCTGAACGTGTATTGCAAACCAAGGTTTTCACGGATGTTATCATGAAACCCGTTAAAATTCAGAAACAACGGAAACGCTTCAGCACGCAAAAGTTAATCAGCTTTCGTATGTTGGCTCCCAGAGTTGGAAAAGGGTTTTGCCTTGCAATAACAGGCGAAGGTGTAAGTCTGGGTAGTTGGCAAAAACCGCTCATGATGGATAATACAGATTTCCCCTACTGGAAATTGACTTTGGATCGCGATGCCCTGGCTGATGAAATACGATATAAATATGTGATTGTAAATCAAAGCACTGGCGAAATTGCTTCCTGGGAGCAGCGTCCTGATCGGGTTGTTGCGCTGCCACACATTGATGCGGAAAGTTTGCAGATAATTTTGAATGACGAAAAGTTCAGCTATCCTGTTGGTGATTTTAAGGCTGCTGGTGTGGCTGTTCCGATTTTTTCGCTTCGAAGCGAGGAAGGTTTTGGAGTGGGTGAGTTCAACGATATGCGAAAGCTGGTTGATTGGTGTGTGGCTACAGGATTAAAGATGATTCAGGTACTACCGGTTAACGAAACCGTTGCTACACATTCATGGCTCGATTCTTATCCTTATAAGTCCATTTCGGTGATGGCTTTGCACCCCATGTATCTGCACCTTCCGGCGATGGGGAAGCTAAAGGACAAGGCAAAGACAGCTGAATTTGAGGCTTTGCAGGAGCGACTTAACAGCCTGAGTTATGTAGATTATGTTGCCATGTTCAGGGCTAAAGCCCGTTATTTTAAACTTATTTTTGATCAAAACTGGCCGAAGGTGAGCAAGACCAGTGAATATCAAAAATTCTTTGAGGAAAATGTATCCTGGCTAAAACCTTATGCCGCATTCTGTTACTTGAGAGACCAGTATAAAACAAGTGATTTCAGGGAGTGGAATGATTTTGCCGTATATGATCCAAAAAAGATTGAGAGGCTTTGCGATCCGGCCAATAATTTTCACGAACATATTGCAGTGCATTACTTTATTCAATTTCATCTCGACAAACAACTCCGCGATGCCATTGACTACGCACATTCAAAAGGGGTTGCAATAAAAGGAGATATACCTATTGGGATTAGCCCTAACAGCATAGAAGCCTGGACAGAACCCGCTTATTTCAATCTGAACGCCCAGGCTGGTGCACCTCCTGATGATTTTGCCGTGATGGGGCAAAACTGGGGTTTCCCAACCTACAACTGGGAAGAAATGGCCAAGGATGGCTATAGCTGGTGGAAAAAAAGATTGGGTATGATGGAGAAATATTTTGATGCCTACCGCATTGATCATATCCTAGGTTTTTTCAGGATTTGGGAAATACCTAACAATGCACTGCATGGATTGCTTGGATATTTCAAACCTGGATTGCCACTCACACCAGGCGAATTGGATGAATGGGGTATTTGGTTCGATGAAGAAAGATTTACTAGGCCATACATCCGCGGACACTTTTTGCACGACTTTTTTGGAGAGTTTGAAGATGAAGTGAGACGAACCTATCTTAACGAGATAGATTTTGGTGTGTTTGAGCTTAAAGAGGATTTTAATACGCAGCGCAAAATCTATGATCAGTTTACACCTTATGGCCAAACCAGCGATATCGACGGGAAAACATTGGTTATCAGGGATGGATTGATGGGATTGTTGAATGAAGTATTATTTATCAAAGATCCCTATGCCCGTCCCGAAGCTTTTCATCCGAGAATTGCCTTTCATTTTACTTATGCTTATCGCGAATTGGATCCTGCGACAAAGGATCGGTTGAATGATCTGTATATCCATTATTTTTATCGCAGGCATGATGAGTTCTGGAAATACCATGCCTTGAATAAGTTACCGGCCATTGTGGAAGCTTCTGATATGTTGGTATGTGGCGAAGATCTGGGTATGGTACCCGAAGGAGTTTCGGAAGTTATGTCGCGCTTAAACATTCTCAGTCTTGAAGTACAACGCATGCCTAAAAATCCCAGGGTGGAGTTTGGTCATCCGGCCGATGCTCCCTATCTAAGTGTCTGTACAACTTCTACACATGATATGTCCACGATAAGAGGCTGGTGGGAAGAAGATAAGGAAAAGATTGCAAGGTTTTATCACAAAATATTGGGCCATAACGATGATCCGCCTTTCTTTGCCGAACCCTGGATTTGCAGGGAGATCATTAATCAACATCTATATGCACCGGCGATGTGGGTTATCTTGCCAATTCAGGATTTGATGGCAATGGATGGCAACCTCAGGTGGGATCAAACGGATAAAGAGCGTATTAATGTACCCAGCGATCCTGAAAATAAATGGCGCTACCGGATGATTTTGTCATTGGATGAATTATTGCATGCCAGGCAGTTTAATCAGGATTTGCGAAATTTAGTTCACCTTTCCGGAAGGGATGCCGCCTATTAACATTGACTACGAATCAAAAAACTAAAAAGTTCCGAAACGGGTGTTTCGGAACTTTTTTTAATCGGGTTGCCTTTATAAGGAGAACGTAATGCCTTCGGGTGAAAGCGTGCTTATAAGAAAAAGGATCGCTTGTTAATGATGGAGTATAAGCGGTAGGATTGTTGGTCAGTTAGAGGTTCGAAGAAAAATACTTTGGAACCATTAAGATAAACCTTGGCATTGATATCTTTCACCTGACGTTCAACTAACCCGAATGATTCTAATTCATTTTTAGTGTAAATATCATTAATCTTCATAATCGTCATGTTTTGTATCTCAGCTATCATTGTATTTATTTCATTTTAATAATCTTGCCATCTTTGGTGCATATTGGGCAATTTGCATTTTTTACAATGCTTATGTAACCACAACGTTCGCACTTGTAATACTTGTGGTATCTTTTAGTTCTGTTAGTCGAGGCAGAAAGTTTTAAACCAAACATTTTAGAAAATCTTTTTTCCTCTACTTTTCAATTCTTGTGCCAAAGTGTTTTTTAAAGCAGATAAAAATGTATAAAGAGCAGATAACCAGTAAACAATAAAATATTCAATGCATTATTTTTTACAAATGACCAATTAAACTGTGGGGATTAAATATCCACTTTTGTAGAGATTATCCGAAATCGGATAAGCCTCAACTGGATGTGAGAAGGGAAAAATGTATTTTTGCATCAAAATACTTTTTATGGAATTTTCAGCTTATCCTTTTTCTTCAGCTTCTCTTCAGCAGCGTATTGAATCAATAACAAAAGCTGCACTGGATGAAGCCGAATTTAAAACTATTTTACCACAACTTTTTGGATATATCGACCTAACCACGCTTGAGGCTACGGATAACGAAAACAGCATCACTGATTTTTGTAAGCGTGCTCTGGCTTATCAAAGAAGTGGTCATACTGTGGCTGCGCTATGTATTTACAGCCCTTTTGTTGAGCAGGTTAAGGGATTGATGAAAGGCTCTGGAATAGATGTGGCTACTGTTGCCTGTGGATTCCCATCCGGACAAATGCCTCTCGATCTTAAACTCGCGGAGGTTCGATTTGCAGTAAGTTCTGGAGCTGATGAGGTGGATATGGTGATTTCGAGGGGTAAATTTTTACAGGGAAAGCATCAGGAGGTCTTTGAGGAAATTAAGGCGGTAAAAGAAAATTGTGGCAAAGCACACCTGAAGGTTATACTCGAAACCGGAGAACTAAAAACTGTTGCCAACATCAGAAAAGCCAGTGAATTAGCATTACTTGCAGGAGCTGATTTTCTTAAAACCTCAACAGGTAAAGTACAACCCGCTGCAACACTCGAAGCAGCCATCATCATGCTGGATACCATCAGGGAGTATAAAGAAAAAACAGGAAAAAAAGTTGGCTTTAAACCAGCCGGAGGCATTGCTGATCCGGCAACAGCTTATCAGTATTACCTATTAGTAAAGACCATACTGGGCGAGGAATGGTTGAATAAATCATACTTCAGGATTGGAGCTAGCCGCCTGGCTGATAAGGTTTTGGAGGTGCTGAAAGGCTGTTCATCAATTTAGAGCTTTTTTGATCTAAAAATTTATTTATTGTGAATAATTCACAATGAATTAGTTAAATTTGCAACTTATTCTAATGATCGAATGAAAAATTGAAGCAAATGGTAAGATATCTATCTCTTTTAGTATTCATCAGCCTCATGGTTGCAAATTCACTTAAAAGTCAGGTTCAAATTGATGAACCAATTGATTTTACGGTGAAAACCATTGATAGCGAAATGATTGAATTGTTTCCACTGCTTGAGGATGGAAAAATTGTCGTCATTAATTTTTTCTCAACTTCTTGTGGCCCCTGCCAAATATTTGCCCCTGATTTTCAAGAGGCGTATGCAAATTTTGGAGAAAATCAGGGCAATGTTTATTTTTATGGAGTAAATTATAATGGCACCAATTATCAGGTAGCACAATTTGCGGATATTTATCAGTTGTTTATGCCCTTATCCAGCGGACTGGAAGGTGGAGGTAATGCCGCTTTTGAACTGTACGAAACTACTTCCTATCCAACAGTTTTTATCCTTACTCCCGATGGCCAAATTTTTAATAATTACGTTTGGGAGCCAACAGTCGAAAACATCACCAATGCTGTGATTGAGGCAGGTGGTATGCTGGTAGGGAGCTCAGAAGTTCAACAAGCCAGGGATGCCTTTGTGTATCCTAATCCGGCATCGAATGAGGCTCGTTTGGTATTTAACCTGGATTATTCTGCATCAGTAATCTGGAAATTATTCAATAGAGCAGGAGCCTTGGTGTCTCAGACTGAAATTTCAGCTTCAGCCGGAGAAAATTATATCGAACTTCCTGTTTCTGATTTGTCCTCTGGCACTTATTTTGTAGTGTTAGAAACTAATCACAAAGTATTACACAGAGCGGCATTTATCGTCAGGTAGTACTTCAATTCCTTAATTATGAAGACATTTCCTTTGTATCTGTTAGTAATTGTTGTGGCCATGCTAAGTTTGAACAGTTGTGCCCTCGATGAGGAAATTGACATTCCGGGTGGCAGCACAGATGCTGTAAGTAAGTATCTGGGCAGCTGGTCGGTTACTGATAATACTGATAATGAACCTGATTTAAAGCTGAATTATGAGGTTAACATTGACCGCAATTCCTCGAATTCGTCTATGGTAATACTACGCAATTTTGCCGGTTCCGGAGCCAATGCCGACGGATTGGTGGTGTCTAACTCATTAATTGTTGAAGATCAGTTGATTGGTGCGGGTTGGAGGGTGGCAGGAACCGGTAAGTACATCAACGAAAACAAGTTAAGCTTCACTTATACCCTTGAAATTGGTGGTAATGTTGAAAACAGGGTGGCAAGCTTTAGCCGCTAATTGCGTGTGACTCTCTTTGTCTTTGCTTCAGTTTCTGCGTCTAACTCACTTTGTAGCCGGCTGAGATTGGCCATCACTTCTTCCAGGATTTTTTCCATTACCGCAGGTTCATCATTATAGAATGAAAGGTTTTCCTCAAAGATATCAACTGTAATATCGTATTTTTCAAATAGTTGCTTGTACCAGCTTTCTTTTAATTCATGCGTTGACTGTCCTCTGTTGCGACGCTGACTTAGTGCCGCCTCAAGCAAATGCATATCTGTCAGTATAGAAATCATCTGTTCTTGAGAAAGCTGCACCGTAGCAGTGTTTTTTTTGCTTTCTTTTTTAGTGCACGAAGTAAAGATTCCTGTCAAGAGCAAGGAAATCAAAAAAACGAAATAAAACTTATTTAACGAGTTAGTTCCCAATTTCTGACATGAATTTAAGTCGCATTAACCTGATTTCTTCTTCCGAATACTCTGATTCTCCAAGTTCGGCAAGGGCTTCCTCAATAGAGTCTGATTCGGCCTCGCTAAAATAGTCGTAGATGTCATCCTGATGGTATTCGTCCACATATTCATCAATATAATAGTTGATATCGATGCGGGTGCCACTTGCAACGATACTTTCAAGCTCGGTGAGCAGCTCATCGAGCGACAGATTTTTTGCGTAGGCAATGTCTTCAAGTGGAATCTTTCGGTCAATACTCTGGATGATATAAACTTTGAGGCCAGATTTGTTTACGACAGATTTCACAACCATATCGTTTGGCCTGATAATTTCGTTTTCTTCCACATACTGTTTTATCAGCTTGAGGAATGGAGCACCATATTTGCCGGCTTTTCCTGCACCAACACCTACAATCTGCTGAAGTTCATCCATATTCACAGGATACTGGATGGCCATATCTTCCAGTGAGGGATCCTGAAAAATTACAAATGGAGGTAGATTTTCTTTTTTAGAAATGGCTTTACGCAGGTCCTTGAGCATGGTAAAAAGTGTGATGTCTGTTCCGCTTCCTTTTGGTCCTGAAGCTTTTGCGGCTTCAAAATCATCATCATCCGGATTTTCGTAGTCGTGGTCCTTAGCCAGCATGATGCTGTATGGCTTCTTGATGAAGTCTTTGCCTTCTTTGGTTATCTTTAGAATACCGTAGTTTTCAATATCCTTGACTAAGAGCTTTTGTATCAATGCCTGACGCAGGACAGCATTCCAGTGTTTTTCGTCCTGATCTTCGCCTGCCCCAAAAAATTCATTCCTGTCATGTTTGGCTGCCTTGATATCGCCGGTTTTTTTGCCGGTGAGCAGTTCCGCTATGTGTTTGGCTTTGAATAATTGCTTGGTGCTTACAACAGCTTCCAGGGCAAGTTTGATGTCTTCCTGACCATCGAACTTCACTTTTGGATTGAGGCAGTTGTCGCATGATCCGCAATTGTCTTTTTCGTAAACCTCTCCAAAATAATGTAGCAGGAGTTTATGCCGGCAAACAGACGATTCAGCATAAGTTACTGTTTCGTTGAGTAACTCACGGGCAATTTCCTGTTCGGCCACATTTTTCCCTTTATTAAACTTTTCCAGTTTTTGGATGTCTTCGTAATTATAAAAGGCAACGCAATTGCCTTCTCCATCGTCGCGTCCGGCACGACCTGTTTCCTGGTAGTAGCCCTCAATGCTCTTTGGGATGTCGTGGTGAATCACAAAGCGAATGTCGGGTTTATCAATTCCCATGCCAAAGGCGATTGTGGCAACGATCACTTCAACTTCTTCCATCAGGAATTTATCCTGATTGATCCGGCGGGTGCTGCCATCGAGGCCTGCATGATAAGGTAGTGCCCTAATGCCGTTTACGACAAGTGTTTCGGCAATTTCTTCAACCTTTTTCCGGCTCAGACAATAAATTATTCCAGATTTTCCAGGGTTGTTCTTGATGTAACGGATGATGTCTTTTGTAACGTCTTTTGTTTTCGGACGTACTTCGTAGTAAAGGTTGGCTCTGTCGAAGGAAGACTTAAAAATTTTGGCATCCTGCACTTCAAGGTTTTTCAAAATATCCTGTTGCACTTTTACTGTAGCCGTTGCTGTGAGTGCGATAACCGGCAATTTGGGGTTGATGGCATTGATGATTGGCCTGAGTCGGCGGTATTCTGGCCTGAAATCGTGCCCCCATTCCGAAATACAATGCGCTTCGTCGATAGCCACAAATGAAATCTCAAGCTCTCTTAAAAACTCAACGTTCTCATCTTTGGTCAAGCTTTCAGGTGCCACATAAAGTAATTTTGTTTTTCCGGAAACCAGATCTTCTTTCACCTGTGTGATTTCTGCCTTCGAAAGGGAGGAGTTCATCACATGGGCAATGCCGTTTTCCGTTCCGAAATTACGGATGGTATCCACCTGATTTTTCATCAGGGCTATCAGTGGTGAAACAACTATGGCGGTTCCATCCTTTATTAAGGCCGGGAGCTGATAACACATCGATTTTCCACCACCAGTTGGCATCACCACAAAGGTGTTGTTGCCGTCTAAAACACTTGTTATGATTGCCTCCTGATTGCCTTTGAATTGGTTAAATCCAAAAATTTTTTTGAGCAACTCGTGCAAGCCGTATTCGTCCTTCTTGGCCATCAATTGTAAATATGATTTAAAAACTTAGAGTCATTTGTAAAAATTCCTGCTTCGCTGCAGGCGGGCTTTGTCAGCTGTCTGTATTTTTCTGCTGACCTGTTCTACAAATATAATGAATTAACGTTTCGGCTAACAATGTATTGCTGCAAAAAAAACTTAAGGAATTTTGTTAAAAAAATTAAGAAATGCTTGTAAACGACAATAAATCAGTGATATATGCACTTTTATGAATTGAATTAAGTAGTTTTTTTCTTTTGAAATCATTTCTGCAACGCATTGAATTGGCTTAATTCATTATTCCTTTGCATAATTTAGGAGATTTCGGGTTCGTTGGATCATGTCCAATTTGTTGGTGAGATTAGTTTGGTCAGGATAATGTTTAATTTTGCCGTAAGTACATTCATTTATTATCAAAATTGCACAAATTGAAATCTACACTCGAAATCGTTCAGATTGCAAAACGCGTGATAAGTCACGAGAGAGAAGCTATTGGCCAGTTAATTGAAGGAATTAATGATGATTTTGCCAGGGCTGTCTCCCTTATATATATGAGTAAGGGAAATGTTGTTGTCACCGGAATAGGTAAGAGTGCCAATATAGCACAAAAGATTGTTGCCACTTTTAATTCAACCGGAACCAATGCTGTTTTTATGCATGCCGCTGATGCCATACACGGCGACCTGGGTATTATCCGTGATGAAGATGTGATACTGGCTTTGTCGAAAAGTGGTGAAACACCTGAGATTAAAGTGTTGGTCCCCTTAATTAAATCAAGATGTAACAAACTAATTGCTGTGGTAAGTAACGCTGATTCGTATCTGGCTCTGCAGGCAGATTTTGTATTGAACACCTTTGTAAAAGCAGAAGCTTGTCCTAATAACCTGGCTCCCACAAGCAGCACAACTGCCCAGCTGGTAATGGGCGATGCCCTGGCCGTGGCACTGCTTGAGTGCAGGGGTTTTACAGCTGAAGATTTTGCCCGTTTTCATCCCGGCGGTGCTCTGGGAAAAAAGCTCTATCTGAGGGTCGAAGATTTGTATGTTCGAAATGAAAAACCAGCCGTTTTACCAGATGCTGAACTAAGAGAGGTGATTGTTGAGATATCGGCTAAACGATTGGGTGCGGCGGCTGTGGTAGAGAATGGTTTGTTGCTTGGCATCATAACAGATGGCGATTTGAGAAGGATGTTGATGAAAACTACTCAACTTTCCGGCCTGAAAGCTGTTGATGTGATGACGGCTAATCCCAAAGCAATTGATCATCAATCGTTGGTTGTGGATGCGCTGCAAATCATGCGAAACAATAATATTACCCAGCTTCCTGTCCTAAAAGATGGGAAGTATGTGGGGGTAATCCATTTGCACGACATTTTGCACGAGGGCATACTTTGATACTAATTGTTCGGGTTTTTCGTTTTAGGCAAACAGCCAATTTTTAATACTATGGATACAGTAAAAGAATTCAATGCATATCGTGAGAGGATGAACGACAAAATGATGTTGGCTCCTAACAACAAAATCATGAAACGCATCTATAGCCTTGATACGCTGACTTATCAGGATGGTGCACTGGATACGAAAACGAAAGAAATGTTAGGTTTGGCAGCTTCGATGGTGTTGCGCTGCGATGATTGCATCCGCTATCACCTGCAAACCTGCCACGAATTGGGTATTACTACTGAAGAAATGATGGAGATTTTCGGAGTGGCTAATCTGGTTGGCGGAACCATCGTAATACCACACACACGCAGGGCGTTGGAATATTGGGAAGCCTTATCAGAAAATCAGTAAGATGCTGTTTAAGCAAAAGTTTCTGCTCACATTTTTAGTGTTTGTGTTTGTTTCCTTTGCAGGAATAGCGCAGGTGACTAAAATCAGGGGAAAGGTTACGGATGCCTTCTCTGGCGAAGCCATACCTTTTGCTAATGTTTTTTTGATTGGCACAACCATAGGAACTACTACAAATTTTGAAGGGGAATATTATTTTGAGACACGCGCCCTTGTCGATTCAATTGCAACAACCTATATCGGCTATCAAAAGCAGGTGAAACCGATCCGGAAATTTCAGTATCAGGAGATCAATTTCGAATTACAATCGAGCGATTATACACTTCAGGAGGTAGTGGTTGTTGCGGGCGAAAATCCTGCTGATATCCTTTTTCGCAAAGTAATCGAAAACAAGGACAAAAACACCAACAAGGAGTTATCGGCCTGGGAATGTGAGGTGTATAACAAAATTCAATTTGATGCCAATAATTTTAGTGAAAAAATTCGGCAGAAGAAACTGTTTAAACCTTTTGAGTTTATCTTTGATTATGTGGATACTTCAACGGTAAATGGAAAGCCCTTTCTCCCGATTTTTATTTCTGAGGCTGTTTCCAATGTTTATTACCGTGCCCAGCCAAAATCAAAGTTGGAGAAGATCAGAGCAGCCAAAGGATCTGGGGTAGAAAATCCAAGTCTGGCCCAGTTTATGGGAAATTTGTATCAGGAAGTGAATATCTATGACAATTATCTCGAGCTCTTCGGTAAGAATTTTATCAGCCCGGTAGCAAATTTTGGTATGTCGTATTATAAGTATTATCTGGTTGACAGCAGTTTTATTGATGGACAATGGTGTTACAAATTGATGTACAAGCCAAAGCGAAAGCAAGAGCTTACCTTTACGGGGCATATGTGGGTTCACGATAGCACTTTTGCAATTCGTAAAGTGGAGATGGACATTGCTGACGATGCCAATTTAAATTTTGTAACAGATGCCTCACTGCGACAGGAATACAAACAGGTGGATGGGGAGAAGTGGATGCTGATCAGGGATTATATCATTGCCGATTTTAATGTGGTCGAGAATAATCAAAAACTACCTGGCTTTTTCGGTCAGCGCACTTCTGTATATTCTGATTATGTGCTTAACCAGCCCCGACCGGACGATTTTTATAAAAGCACGGTTCGTGTGATTGTTGAAGAAGGAAGTATGGATCATGCGGAGGAGTTTTGGGAACGGGAGCGTCCTGAAGCATTGTCGAAAAAAGAACTCGGCATTTATCACATGATCGATTCCATCGAACGTGTGCCCGTTTATCGCACCTATGTGGATGTGGTTTATATGTTTACTCATGGGTATATGCCCTGGCGAAACCTCGAGCTCGGCCCCTTGGCAAAGCTCTACAGTTATAATGAAGTGGAAGGCCATCGTTTTCGCCTTGGCGGACAGACGAGTAGTATGTTTAGTAAAAATTTACGACTGGATGGTCATATTGCTTATGGCCACAAAGACATGCGAATTAAGTATGGTGCCGGGATGCTTTATGTTTTCAACAAAAATCCGCGTAGAGCTGCCCAATTAAATTTTAAATACGATATCGAGCAACTGGGGTCCAGTTTCAATGCCTTTAGCGAGGATAATATTGTGAGCACCTTGTTTCGGCGACAACCTTCCGATAAATTGAATCTGGTGAGCCAGTTCGATTTTTATTATGAACATGAGTGGTTCAATGGCTATACCAATCGGTTTTTTCTGATCCATCGCGAATTGTTCCCAACAGGTAATTTTTTGATGGAGACCCATCAGGAAGATGGTAGTTTGCTGGCACACAATTCAATAATAACTTCCGAAATTGGGTTGAATATTCGCTATGCCCATCGTGAGAAATATGTCATACGCGATTTTGACCGAATCAATCTTGGAACACGTTTTCCGGTTTTTAACCTGCGATACGCTTATGGTGTGCCCGGAATGATCAATGGTGAATATGAATACCATCGCTTGCAGGGCAGTGTTTCGCAATGGTTTAACATTGGAAATTTTGGCTGGTCGAAATATATACTTGAGGGAGGTCAGGTTTTTGGCACATTGCCATTTCCATTGCTGGTGCTACATCCCGGCAACGAGACTTTCATCTTTGACGAATATGCTTTCAACCTGATGAATTATTATGAATTTATATCGGACAGATATTTTAGCATATACTACACACATCATTTTAATGGTTTGTTTTTTAATAAGATTCCCTTGCTCAGAAAGCTTAAATGGCGTGAGGTAATTTTTGCAAAAGGATTGGTTGGGACGATATCTGATGCCAATCTGAGTTACAACAAACTTCCAGAGGTGACCTATATGCTGGATAAACCCTATTTTGAGGCTGGAGCAGGCATTGAAAATATTTTTAAGATTATCCGAATCGACGGAATATGGCGACTTTCGCACCGCGACAATGCCAAGGCAAGCAATTTTGCTGTTTTCCTTTCCCTGTATTTCGATTTTTGATGAAACACGCTTTGACCAACATAAGACAGATTAATTTAACTTTGTAGGCCATGGCAGATAGCACTTATTTTCAAAAAGAATAACACATGAAGTTACGATCCGAAAATTTGGTAAAAAAATATCGTCAGCGCACGGTTGTGAAAGAGGTTTCGGTGGAAGTAAATCAGGGCGAAATTGTTGGGTTGCTTGGGCCAAACGGAGCCGGTAAAACCACAACATTTTATATGATAGTGGGTTTGATCAAGCCATTTTCGGGACATGTATTTCTGGAAGACATGAACATTACAGAGCTGCCCATGTATAAACGGGCACAGCATGGCATTGGTTATCTGGCGCAGGAAGCTTCGGTATTCAGGCAGATGAGCGTGGAAAACAATATTTTGTCGGTGATGCAATTCAGAAAAGGAATGTCGAAAGAAGCGCAACAAGAGAAACTGGAAAGCCTGCTCGAAGAATTTGGGCTGCAACACATTCGCAAGAGCAAGGGAATTCAGCTTTCGGGGGGCGAGCGGCGACGCACCGAGATTGCCAGAGCACTGGCCGTGGATCCAAAATTTATTCTGCTTGATGAGCCTTTTGCCGGAGTGGATCCCATTGCTGTTGAAGATATTCAACAGATCGTCGGAAAATTACGTGAAAGAAATATTGGCATACTGATAACAGATCATAATGTGCACGAAACGCTTTCGATTACCGATCGTGCTTATCTGCTTTTTGAAGGCTCTATTCTTAAAGCCGGAACTTCAGAGGACCTGGCTTCTGACGATCATGTGCGTAAGGTGTATCTGGGACAAAATTTTGAGCTGCGCAAAAAATGATCACTGCTGTATGTCGGCCAGAAAAACCACCAACGACAGAAAGAGATAAAGCAGGATGATAAATGGTATGGCCAGAGCCTGAAATATAAGGATTAAGAAGAGTGAAACAAGCAGAAAAAACCACCTGATTTCATTTCCTTTCCATCTCATTTTTTTAAATTTCAACCCAAACAAAGGAAGGTTCGAAACCATCAATACAGAAACGATCAGCGCAATCCCGATATAAAAATAGGTGTTTGTAAGCACCATATATAGCAACGACTGTCCTTCGTAGAGCTGTGTACGGATCAGTGGGAGTGAGGCTATCAAAAGTCCGGCAGCTGGTGAGGGCAAACCTTTGAAATTTACGGTTTGTGATTCGTCAATATTAAATTTGGCCAGGCGGTAGGCAGCAAAAAGCGGCACCATAAAAGCGACAAAAGGTAAAATATCAATTCCACCCAATTCCCAACTTACCCGCCCGTGGCTGATCAAAATAAGCTCGTGGAGAATGAAAGCCGGTGCAACGCCAAACGAAACCACATCAGCCAACGAATCAAGCTGTTCCCCAATTCCGGAATATGCCTTGAGTAGGCGCGCAGCAAAACCATCCAAAAAATCGAACAAGGCTGCAATAAAAATGAAATAGGCTGCCTGATTTAAATCTCCCTCCAGGGCAAAGTATATGGCCAATATACCTGAAAATAAATTCAACAGCGTAATCAGGTTGGGGATGAATTTTATGAGTTTCATAGGGCTTCTGTTGCGGTTTTCGTCATACAAATGTACACGATTTTTTCTTGCTTCCGCCCATGCGAAAAACAGTTGCCAGGCAATCAGTAATGCAGCATTCGGATTGTGTTTTTATTCTGACCTTATTGCCTTCTAAAAACTCATTCACACAGCTTACCATTCATTCAATTAATTCAATTGCCCGGAATTTTCCGCAAAAAAGATGGGCATAAAAACTTATTTTTATTGGTAGAAGTACTGATTTTGAATGAATAACAAAAGAATTGAATAGGATGAAGCAGTTTTTTGATAGTTTTGCTTCTTAAAAACCATAAATCATGAACAGAAAATTTTACTTATTGCTTGGATTCTTTGCATTTATTGTGCTCAGTGCCGAAGCACAGTTTGAAGTATCGGCCGAGCTTCGTCCGCGATTTGAAATGAACAATGGCTATGCAGCTGTTCCAACAGATCAAACCGAGCCAACCTATTTCGTGTCGCAACGCAGCAGAATCAACCTGGGCTTGAACAAGGAGAATTATCGGCTGTACTTTAGTTTGCAGGATGTTCGCACCTGGGGAAATGACAATATAGCCAGTGGAACAGGAGTTTTTATGAATACCGGATCCACCGG
>DJWN01000025.1 GCA_002440975.1 Bacteroidales bacterium UBA6229 | reverse complement strand
TATACCGGTTACGATCGTATCACTTAGTTTGCTGTTTGCTGGATTTACAGAGCGTTGCAAAAATCCGGTTCCCGAACAAACCACTGCTATTTTAAGTCAAATTGATTCGTTACAGCTGTTATTATTAGCGCAAAACAACAAACTGACACAGCTGGTGGATCTTGATACCAACAGTTTGATCACTACCTTATCTGATTATCAGTTTCATGATTCAAATACGGATGCATTGGCAGCAGCACGGTATGAAAGTATTGAAAACACTGAAAATGTACTTCAATCGTTTGAATCAATGCACCCGGAATTGCTTACTGAAATTCAATCGCAAAAGGTTCAGCTTGATCAGATGTATCAGCTTGTTAAGCAATCCCCTGCCGACAGGCTGAAACATCAGAAAATGATTGAAACACAAAAAGTTTTAACTGAAAATCTGTATCACAAAAACTCCTATTATTTGAACCGCATCAATGCTCAGTTGTTACTAATTGAACAGTTGACAAATCAGAACAAAGACCAAAACTGATATGCAAATAGTTTTCCGAATAGTACTCTTGTCATTTTTGCTGTTTCAGGTGTTAGTCCTCGAGGCACAGCAGCCTGTACAAGCCATTCGCGAACAGCAAAGTGAGCGGGTATCAGACGAACGACTGGCAAATCAGTTTTACAGAAATCAGGAATGGGGAAAAGCAGGTACCCTTTATCTCAAACTCTATCACAACTACAAATCACAGCATTATTTCAATTACTACCTTAATTGCCTAATCCAACTGGAAGAGCTTGAGGAAGCTGAAAGTCAACTCAAATCCGAGATTAAAAGGAATGAAGGTGCGGTGAATTTTCAGGTTGACCTGGGCTATATTTATTTACTCAAAGGCGAACAACGAAAGGCTGGCCGTATTTTTGATCAGGTGATGAAATCTATCCTGCCCGATCGGAATCAAATTGCAGTAGTTGCCAATGCATTCAGATCAAGAGGATTATACGATTATGCGCTACAGGCATACGATTTTGGCCAGGGCAACAAAGCGGTCAATTATCCATTTTTCCTCGAAAAAGCAAGCCTGTTCCAATATCAGGGAAATTATGATCTGGCATTTGAAAATTACCTCCTGCAACTCGATTACCAACCACAGCATATTGATTTGATTAAAAGCCGATTACATAATATCCTGATGATGGATATTGACAACAGCATGGCAGATTTGCTCCGCGAAAAACTTCTTACGAGAGCACAATCGCAACCAGATAATTTACTTTATGGTGAGCTATTGATTTGGTTTTCGCTACAACAAAACGACTACGAAATAGCCCTTATACAAGCCAAAGCCCTTGATCGCCGGCAAGGTGAGCGCGAATCTCAAATCCTGGAACTTGCACATATCAGTATGGAAAACCGCGCTTATGCAGTGGCCTTGCAAGGCTTTGAGTATGTGGTGAATAAAGGTCAAAACAGTGCCTATTACATTCCTGCCTACGTTGGGTTTCTGCAAGCGCGTTATCTGATTGCAAAACAGGAAAACGAATACCATATCGCCGTGTATAATCAACTTGCCGATGATATAGAGCAAGCATTTGATAAACTTGGTTTTAATGTCGAACTCTATCCTCTTGTGATCACACAATCAGCTATTTATGCTTATGAACAAGATAAAACCACCGATGCAATTGCCCTGCTCGAAAAAGGTTTAGGCTTGCCGCTTAATGCCTACGAACAAGCACTTGTTAAATTGCAACTGGCTGACATTTATTTGTTTACTGATGAAGTTTGGGAGGCCACCCTGATTTACAGTCAGATCGAGAAAAAGTTAAAAGACGAGCCCATCGGGCATGAGGCACGTTTTCGAAACGCAAAGCTGCGCTATTTTATTGGCGAATTTGGCTGGGCATCCATGCAGTTGGATGTCTTGAAAGCGGCAACCTCAAAATTAATTGCCAATGATGCCATGAAATTATCCTTGAAAATCAGGGATGTATTAATGGAAGACACAACTGGCAAAGCCCTGAAAACCCTTTCGCGGGCCGAATTGCTTAGCTTTCAGCAAAAGAACACCGAGGCTCAACAACTTCTCGACTCACTTTTACTTACGATTCAAAATCCGGTGATTACTTCCTATACGCTGTTTTCGGCTGCCGAACTTGCTGTGGACCAAAAAGACTTCCAAAAAGCTGACAGTATGTTTCAACTGCTTTTTGAGACCTATCCGGATAGTTATCTGGCAGACGAAGCCATTTACGAAAGCGGTTTGCTACTCGAACATAATCTTGAAAACCTGACCCTTGCAAGCGAACGCTACCAGCTTTTGATTGATAATTATCCGGCCAGCATCTTTGTGGCTGAAGCCAGACGCAGATATCGGATGCTGAGAGGTGATAATGTATTGTAAATTATGGATGTAAGACCTAAAAAATTTCTGGGACAGCATTTTCTGCGTGATCAGAATATTGCTGAAAAAATCTGTCAGCAACTGGAAGGTAAGGCAGACCAAATCCTCGAAATAGGGCCGGGTACAGGAGTTCTCACACAGTTTCTAAGTAAAATGTATTCTGACAAACTCCATGTGGTCGAAGTAGATGAAGAATCCGTTGACTATCTGCACCAACATTTTCCACAACTCAGCAGCAACATCCATCATACCGACTTTCTCAAAACCAATTTCACTGATTACGGAGAAGGCAGCATGGCCGTTATTGGCAATTTTCCGTACAACATCAGCAGTCAGATTTTCTTTAAAATTTTGGATCACCATTCTATTGTAAATGAAGTAGTTTGTATGATTCAGAAAGAAGTTGCTGATCGTATCAGTTCACCACCCGGCAATAAAAGTTATGGCATCTTAAGTGTGCTTTTGCAGGCCTGGTATGATATCGACTACAAATTCACGGTTCATGAACATGTTTTCCTTCCCCCGCCAAAAGTTAAATCAGCGGTCATCAGGCTTAACAGAAACCAAACCACCCAACTCAATTGTGATGAAAAACGTTTCAAAGTAATTGTAAAACAAGCTTTTAACCAACGCAGGAAGACCCTGAGAAATTCGCTGAGAAGCATGATCAATCCCGAAACCATTCAACACGAAATTTTTGATAAGCGTCCGGAACAGCTCGGCGTTTCAGATTTTGTAATGCTCACGCAGCTGATTGAAAAAAAACCTGAAAATCCTACTCCATCAAACGAAGTGTTTTGATGCGTTTCAAAGCTTTATACACCGTGAAAACAGCAGAAAGACCACCAACTACCATTACGGTTAAAAAAACCATCATCACATCCTGCCAAACCAGTTGAACCGGATAAACATCAATCACAAAAGCACCAAGCTCCCCTCCCAGTTTCAATAAACCAAAATGCTCCTGAGCCAACACCAGTATAATTCCTGCCAGCAACCCGATGACACCTCCCAAAACAGAAATCATCAAACCTTCGGCCAGAAAAAGACGTTTCAGAAATACTTGATCTGCACCCAGATATTTCAGGATATTGATGTCCTTTCGTTTGTCAACAATCAACATGCTCAGCGAGCCAATCACATTAAAAGTGGCCATTATCAAGATAAAGGTGAGTATGATATAAATCGCCCACTTTTCCGAACGCATGATGTGGTACAAGGTTTCCTGTTGCTCAAATTGGTCTTTGACCAAAAAACCGGAACCGATGATTTGTTTAATCTCCACCTTAAACTCTTTGATTGACGTCTTGTTTTTCGCAAACACATCAATCGAAGTGGCCATTCCCTCGTATTCCATCAGGCTGGCAGCCCAGCCATATGGTACGATCACATGAGTTGCATCCATTTCCTGCTGACTGCTATAGATCCCCGAAATACTGATTGCATCCTGATTAAAAGCCTGTTCAAACTGCATCACTGAAGGATTGCCACGCGATGGAACCAAAACCTGCAACAAAGCCGCCGGATTTCGGGGATTTATATCCAGATACCAGGCCACTCCCGAACCCAACATGGCATAGTGCTGCCCACTATACTCCAGGAGCAGGCTACCCTGTATTGTGATGCTGTCCATTGCAGTAAGTGCTTCATAACCCTCCGAAACACCTCTCAAAACGCCAACATGCTGGCGACTGCCATAGCGAAACAAGGCATCTTCTTCAACAATTTTCACTACGCCCCGGGTAGCATCCAATGCCAAAATTTGCTCCATCGGAAAGGTGTTCAGCTGTATGGTCTTACCACTGGCAGGCTCAATGACCAGATCAGCCGAAAGTTGACTGATCATCGTAGAAATCACCTTTTCAAAACCATTAAAAACAGATAAAACAACAATCAGCGCAAAAGCACCCACACCCACGCCAAGCACCGAAATCCAAGTGATGATGTTAATCAGATTATGGCTTTTTCGAGCCAGCAGGTATCGCTTCGCAAAAAAAAATGTTGTGTTCACCAAATTGATATTATTGCTTCCAGGCCAGCGCAATCAAACCTGTGCCGGTTGTGTGTTTACGACTTACATCAATTTTATTTAAGATCAACGCAATCGGGAAAACCAATAAATAGTAAAAGGGAAGTATAATAAAGAAAAGTCTAGAGGCATTCAACATCAGGATGGGATATTTCATGGATAAACGCCATGAGATTTTACCAGGCTTGCCATACTGATAACGAATCTTTGTTTTGGCAAAACCTGCCCTTTTGAGTTTGGCATCCAGATCAGCGATATTATATCCATCGCGCACATGCTCGTCAATAAATCCCTGAATGCCTTTGGCCTGATGATCGTGTTCGTGAACATCTGAGCCACCCTGATCCGAAGGGGTTGAAATCAGCAACATACCACCTGGCTTGAGGGCATTAAAATAATTCCGGAGCACCAGCTCATCTTCTTCGATATGTTCCATCACATCCACACAAACAACCAGTTCAAACCGTTGCTGATATTTGATTTTTGTGAGATCGGCTTCTTCAAAATGAACATTTTTAAAACCAATCCGATTAAAAAAATGGTTGCAATCAGCAATCTGTTCTGTTTTAACGTCCAGTCCTTTTATCTTCCAGTCGGGATGCTTGCGCGACATATAATAAACATACTGTCCAAAGCCGGATCCGGCATCCAAAACACTGATATTTTGAAGGCTGGAGGCATTTCTTTTCAATTCGCGTTTCACATGCCAGGTACGCAACAACAACAAATCGAGCATCCGGTAAAAAAGCTTCCGTAAAAAGGGGGTGCTGTTAAATACTTTGCCAAGCTGACGTTTGATGGGATCGTATTGCATAAGGCCAAACGACTGAAAAAATCAGTCTTCTTTTAATAAGTTTTCAATATTGTCGATATAATCCAGCGAATCATCCTCAAAAAAGCGCAGTTCAGGTACAATCCGAAGCTGATGCCTGACACGATGACCAAGCAAGCCCCTGATTTCACGTGCACGTGTATTAAATTTTGCAACGATCTCACCCTTCTGAGGCTTACCAAATACACTCAGATAAACCCTTGCCAGCGAAAGGTCGGGAACCACATTTACTTTCGTTACCGTAATGAGTGCTCCACCGGCAATAGCCTGCATTTCCTGTTGAATGATTTCGCCAAGATCACGCATAAGCAAGCGCGAAACCTTTAATTGACGTTTTGTTTCCATAGGGCAAAAATACAGCAATTTATTGGTCTTAATCAAAAAAGGGCATGAACAATCACTTGCCGAATGGTATTTTCATTGTAGTGTTTGACGAAAAATTTATACCAGGCAGAAGTAACACACTTTGTTAGGCAATTTTTCCGTTTGCCTTGTTATAACCTCAAGTTTACTTACTTTTGTTTATCTGCAAGAATGATCTCATGCTCAAAGAAAAAATACAACAACTTTCGCTCGGATTTTATCAGGAAACTGTTGCAAACCGCCGCCATATCCATCAAAATCCCGAATTAAGCTTTCAGGAAAAAAATACAGCCCGGTTCATCAGCCAAAAACTTACTGACTACGGAATTGCGCATCAAACAAATATTGGCGGAAATGGAATTGTTGGCTTAGTTGGAAAAGCCTCAGCTTCTGGTAAATGTATTGCTTTACGGGCAGATATGGATGCCTTACCGATTCAGGAAACCAATACGCATGATTTTGTTTCGAAAATCCCGGGCGTAATGCATGCCTGCGGCCACGATGCCCACACCAGCATGTTGCTGACTGCTGCCCGCATTTTAAAACAGATTGAAATGCATTTGGAAGGTCAAATCAAGTTGATTTTTCAGCCTGCCGAAGAAAAGCTTCCGGGCGGAGCCCTTGGCATGATCAAAGCCGGAGTACTGAAAAATCCTGATGTTCAACGCATTGTTGGTCAGCATGTGTTTCCCGGACTGGAAGCTGGTTTAGTGGGTTTTCGCACGGGAGCATATATGGCCTCCGCCGATGAAATTACTATCCGGATCAAAGGCACAGGTGGTCATGCTGCCATGCCTGATCAGATCAACGATACCGTGCTCACTGCAGCCCATCTGATCGTGAACCTGCAACAAGTGATCAGCCGTTTTGCACCTCCTGTGGTGCCTTCTGTGCTTTCATTTGGCAAGGTGATTGCCCAGGGTGCTTTCAACATCATTCCAGACGAGGTGCTGATACAAGGCACTTTCAGAACTTTTGATGAGGCTTGGCGCGTAAAAGCAAAAAATCACATCCGTACTATCACTGAAAACACCGTTGATGCTGCCGGCATGGAAGCTGAGGTTTTAATCGAAGACGGCTATCCTTTTTTGATGAATGAAGCACAAACAACCCTTATTGCCAAAGAAGCCGCTATTGCCTATCTTGGAGCAGAGAAGGTGATTGATTTGGACCAACGCATGACGGCTGAAGATTTCGCCTGGTATTCACAGCAAATTCCAGCCGCTTTTTATCGCATCGGAACTGCCAATAAGGCCAAAGGAATCAATAGTAATCTGCATACCAGCACTTTCGATATTGATGAAGAAAGTCTTTTGGCCGGCCCCGCACTAATGGCCTGGATTGCCGTTGAACAACTGAAAAACCTCTAATACATCTATNNATGGTAATTGAAGACCGCTCATATCAAACCGTTTGGATGGAAGGAAGTTCTGTGAAAATGATAGACCAGAATGCGCTTCCTTTCAACTTTCAAATACATGAATGCCTTACTTATTGGGATACCTGTATGGCCATCACCGATATGACGGTTCGCGGTGCCGGTGCTATTGGAGCAGCTGCAGCATTTGCCATGGCACAGGCTTTTCTGGAAGCTCCTGAAAAAGACAGAGAAGTATTTCTGCAAGAGGCACGTGGCGAAATTGAAGGCACACGACCCACTGCCCGCAACCTGTTCTATGCTGTTGAAAGGGTTTTTGACGCAGGGCAACTATCCGCCGAAAACGCCAAAACAGAAGCCCAGCGTATTGCGCTTCAGGATACGGAAGACACCAGAGCCATCGGACGACATGGAAACAAGCTGATCAAAAATAATACACACATCCTTACCCACTGCAATGCCGGCTGGCTTGCCTTTGTTGATTATGGAACCGCACTGTCTCCTGTTTATACAGCCAAAAAAGAAGGTAAGGATATTTTTGTTTATGTTGATGAAACGCGTCCAAGAGGTCAGGGAGCCCGCCTCACTGCCTGGGAACTGATGCAGGAAGGTGTTCCGTTTACCATCATCCCCGACAATGCAGCTGCCAGTTTGATGCAACAAGGTAAAATTGACCTGGTAATCGTTGGAGCCGACCGCATCGCACGAAATGGCGACACTGCCAACAAAATAGGAACGCTGGGCAGAGCCATACTAGCCAATACTTTTGGTGTACCTTTTTATGTTGCTGCACCCACCTCGACCATCGACAGAGAATGCAAATCTGGAAAAGATATCATCATCGAAGAACGCAGCCAGGATGAAGTGCTGTTTCAGGATGGGATTGATGCCAACGGAAACAAAGTGAAAGTGATGATTGCCGCTCCTGGATCAACCGCTTATAATCCGGCTTTCGATGTTACTCCGGCTAAATATATCACAGGAATAATCACTGAGCACGGTACCATAAAAGCACATTATCAATCCATCTCAAGCTTGTTGAAAACCATTGAAGATGAACGAACTAAATCACTTTAAAAAAGAAATTGCCTACTTCATGCGAAGGCTTTACAAGCGAGGCCTCACAACTACTTCGGGCGGAAATATCAGCATTAAACTGCCAAACGGCATGGTCTTGATCACGGCCTCGCAAACTGACAAAGGCCGTATGAAAGCCTCCGATGTTGGGATGACCGATAAGCATGGAAGATCATTAAGCAACAAACTTAAACTTAGCATGGAAACAGGGATGCATCTGGCTGTTTATAAAAACAGACCCGATGTACATGCCATCGTACATGCTCATCCACCGCTGGCTACAAGCTTTGCCGTTGCACATAAATCCATCAATGTGGACCTGATGGGCGAATCCCGTGCCGTTGTCGGGAAAATTGCCACTGCTCCTTATCAATTGATGGGCACATTGGCCCTGGCCGAAGCTGTTGCTGCAGAAATCACAACAGCCAATGCCGTGCTCCTGGCTAATCACGGAGTACTGACGGTTGGCAAAAGCCTACTGGAAGCCTTTGACCGGCTGGAAGTGCTCGAAAGCTGTGCCAAAGTGGAATTACTCTCAAGCCTGATAGGCGGTGCACAACCACTAAGTAGCGAAGAAGTGCAGGCCATTGACAAACTGATGAACACATGAGCATACCCGAAATACTGGTTCAGAAGCGCATGAGTTTGCCCAAGCTGGGCATTGGCACCTGGGAAATGGGTGGCCGGCATAGGCCCGACAAAAGTGAAGATCAAAGATTTATCCGCGCTATCCGCTTTGCACTGGAGCAGGGCATCCGACATATCGACACAGCCGAAATGTATGGCAACGGACATACAGAAGAACTTGTTGCCAAAGCCATACAAGGTTTTGACAGAGAAAAATTGTTGATTACCTCCAAGGTTTCTGGCGATCATCTGGCTCATCAGGATTTAATTGAAGCTGCCCATAACAGCCTGAAACGACTGCAAATAGATTATCTTGATCTGTATTTGTTGCATTGGCCCAATCCAGAGGTTCCTGTTAATGAAACCATGAAAGCCATAAGTAAATTGCTCGAGCAAGGCAAGATCAAACATTTTGGTCTGAGTAACTTTTCAGCAGCTCAAACGGAAGAAATATTGCGATGGACTGACAAACCAATTATTACTAATCAACTGGAATACAATATTTTCACTCGAAATAACGGTCGTATAACCGAAGATGTAGAAGCAGCCATCATTCCTTTCTGCCTCTCAAAAGGCATCAGCATAACCGCCTGGCGCCCCCTTATGAAAGGTGCATTTAATCCCTTACAAAAACCTCTGATTAACGAAATTGCAGCCCGTTACGAAGCCACACCCATGCAGATTGCGCTGGCCTGGCTACTAAATAAACCCCTTACATTGGCAATACCCAAAATGACAAGCGAATTGCATATTCTGGAAAACATTACTGCCGCAAACATCACATTGGATGAGCAGGAAATGAATCTGTTGGATGGACTGATAAACTAATCAAAAACTATACTTCACCTTCCAATACATCATACTGTTGTCGCGATATTGCCCAAAACGACCCGTTTCATCTCCAACAAAAATATTCGCCCCCAACTGAATATCAAAACCATCGGCAAAACTATAACTCACTTTCGGCCGGATAAGCGCATCTCCTTTGTTAATACCCACATAGGCAAAGAGCTCCAGCCAGAGTTTTTCGCGCAGGTAATCTTTTGCGGCCAGAAAAGTCATGGTATTTTCGGCCTCCTCCTGTAACATGCCGGTTTCATAGTCCAGGATATACTCTTGAATAAACTGCGTACTCAATTTTACACCTGCTAAGGTATAATCCAATCCGGCCATATAATGCAAATAATCTCTTGATACAGTTCCATCCTGCTGCTCCGGGTTTTCAGTTTGAAAATAACGGCCGCTATTGTATGAACCTTCTGCTCTGAACACAAAACTACCAAACGTTGTGCTCAAACTACCGCCCAACATACCGATGCGATGATACTCAGGGCGCGCAACAAGTCTTTGAAGCTGCATACTCACCGGATCAATGGTTTTGTTCAGGTGCATCACGGGATCGTCCGACCAATGATAGCCTCCAACAATTTCATAATCAAGCTTTGACGTCATGGCTGAATAGCGCAGAAAAAACTCACTATGCTTAAGCGAGGGTTTAACTTCGTTAGTCGAATAATCATACTTTGGCTGAACAGGAAACGGCATTTTTGGACGCCAGATGCTCCCCGAATCGGGCATCAAAGTGGGCGAAAAAACAGGTATCCAAACTGCTTCCAAGGTGTTCATCCCGATGTAGTAATTGACTTTTACAGCTGTAACACCAATACGTATCTCATCAAAATCAGGCAACAAAAACTCACTCAAATCCTTGGGAGAAACGATATCAGTGATAAATACTCCTTCGGCCTTGCCATAAATAATCTGTTGCTGCCCGATCCTGAGGTCAAACTTATTGAAATACATATCCAAATAAGCTTCGCGTAGGCGAAAATCCATTTCCTTGTCGAAATAATGATAAAGCATAGGATTTACTTTAAACCCAACCGTTTCACCTCGTTTTTCAAAATTCAGATTGAAGGTGTTTTGAATAATCGAAAAATCTGTTTGATCATTCAGAAGTATCCCTGTATAATTACGCGCAAAACCAGTGATTTCAAGCTGCTGAGCCGAAACCGACCCAACAGCAATTGAAACCCCAAAAACAACCAAAAACAAATATTTTACTATCTTTTTCATTGTAACTATTTCTTTTGCTTCAAAAAATGAATCTATCGGCCCAGCGTCATGCTGCGTTCTGTAAACTTGTTTGATGGAATGGGTTGATCCAGTTTAACCTCTGAAAAGATCATCTCCGTTCGGTGATCCTTCTGCACATTATGCATTTGTGTGTTAAGAATCACCCAGTACCCGCTTATTTTTTCAAACTTTTTAATTTGAAGAATTTTAAGCAAATCCCCATCTTCGTCATAAAAATCACGTTTGATCCCGATGAAGTTCTCTTTTATCACCCAGGTTACTGTTTTTGAATACATATAATCCTTATCTTTTGGGATACTTTCTACGATATAGCAGTCATAGCCGTTGAACACCTCCTCGCCGAGCAGCTTATGTGTATCATCGCTTGGATGCCGATCGCCCAAATCGTCGTAAGTAAAATCGGAACCCATAAAATTATCACTTTTACTATCGCTCGAAATACGTTTAACACGCTTTAGTGCAGGCAAATAAATCCATTGATCATCATCGCGACCATCATTATAACTCCAGTTCATAAAAGATGTATTACGCACATCGGCCGGTGAAAGAAAAAACATAATCGTTTTTTCGACTTCACCTTCATCTTTTATAAACTGCTGCAGCTCACGAACACGGGTATCGCCCTGTTTGTTAATCAAACGCATTTCGAGCTGCCCCTGGATGTTTTCTCCGGAAGGGTTGTTATACACCGCCTCCATAATTTCCTGTCCGTTCATTTGGGCAAATCCCTGCGTGAAACCTAATAAGATAACTAAAACAGTTATTGATAAATTTTGTATTGTTTTCATGACTTTTCTTTTATGATTATTTTTTATTTTTAAAAAAGATATTTGATTTATATAGTACTAGATACATGATAGTTACGGTGGCAATAAAACTGATAAACATATTAAAGGATACCAGGGCCCCGAGCGAGCGGTTTGGTGGAAACACAGAAAACAGCAGCACCAGAAAACCCATGATCACCACAAATGCATTAAAGGCAATGGCTCTTCCGGAATGATGCATGGTTTCACGGATCGTGAGGCCTTTATCCCTGGTTTGCAGGGCATAGATTTTATACCTTTCGATAAAATGCACTGCATAATCAATCCCGATCCCAATGGCGATGCTCGACACCAAAGCTGTGGTGGTACTGAGTGAGATGTTGAACAAACCCATCACGCCAAAACTGATTGCAGCAGTAAGCACAACCGGAATCGCACCGATGAAACCAATACTCACTTTGCGAAACATCAATGCCAGTAAAATGATGATGATCACTATGGACAGCAGCAGGCTTTTTATCTGACCAGTCAAAATCAAATCCGTAAATACCAATGCTTTATACCCCGATCCGGCATAATTCATCTCCACCTGAAGCTCGGAAAAAGGTGCACGGTATTTTTCAAGTATTTCAATCGCCTGATTAATATCCTTGCTATTATCGCTTTTCAATTGAATCGTAACATTGGCCTTGCGATAATCATAATCCACCACTTTCCAGATATTCTCGGGATCGCCCGACATTTCGTACAGCAGCAAGTACTGAGCAATCATTTCCTGGCTATCAGGAATCACATCAAAAGCCGGATCATCAGCATGCATCACTTGATTCATTCTGCGGATATAATCGCTGATTGAAAAGGAGTTGCCAACCAATGCAAGCGTTTCCACCTCAGTTTGCATCTCGTCAATCAGTTTTTCAACCTCCGGACGAATCATGGCATCTTTGTCTTCGGATTCCAGTATCACATTGATTGAACTGGTTCCTCCAAAATGCTTGTTTACAAAAGCATCTGTTAAAACAATATTTGAATCCCTTTCAAAATTTTCCAAAAAACTGGAGTTGATCCACACTTTTTGAATCCCAAAGATTGAAACACCCAAAAGAATTACTGTTGCACTGATCACAAATACTTTATGACGAATGGTAGCCAACGCAAAATTATTAGCGAGTCTTTCAGTAAAAGAATGCTTCTCAGCTTTTGCCTGTTGCTTTTTCTTCTTCCGGCTAATGCCAAAAACAAAACCAAACGCCGGAATAAACACCAGTGATAAAATCATGGCCATCAATACTCCAAAAGCCGTGAACAAACCAAAATATTTAATGGGTAAAACTTCCGAAGTAAGCAGCGAGATAAAGCCAACAGCAGTGGTTACCGAAGTCATTACAACCGGCTTCCACATATTGTGGATCATATCGCTTATCACTTCTTTTACAGTTGCTCCCGGATGCTCATCCAAAAATAACTGCAAATGACTGTAGAGGTGAATGCCATCTGCCACACCAATGGCAATCAACATCACAGGAATCATAATCGTGACGGCATAAATGGAAATTCCGAGCACAGCCATCAGTCCAAAAGCCCAAATGGTACTGATCAGCACAACGGCAAGTGTTGAAATGGTATGCCTGATGCTGCGCAGCACAAAATAAAGCACCAAAATGATCACGACTATTACGATGGGAACCATCTTTTTCATGTCTTTTGGTCCCAGGTATGCCATGGTTCCTTCCACAATCGGGACACCTGCTACATAGATATTTTCCGGACCTTCATAACTATCAGCAAACGCCAGAATATCCTCATAAAACTGCATCGAAAACACCGAATCCGTGATAGAAGCAACTACCAAAGCAACCGTTTCATCATCCGAAACAATCCTACCCTGTACCATATCGTTAGCGATTACCAGTTCGCGCAACTCCGTCAGTTCTTCTTCACTTTTAGGCGTGCGCTTATAAAACGCTTTCACATCCAGCCCGTACTCTGAACTAACAATATTATCGGCCGTATAGAGCGATGTAACGTCAGCATCCTCGATGGTTTCCATATCCTGAAGGGCCTTGGTGATATCCTTGATTTTATTTAGGGTTCCGGGATTATAAATGCCTTCCGGATTTTCGATGGCAATCAGGATTCCATCCTTGATATTGAACCAATCTTCGGCCATATCGCTGTAAACAAAAGCCGGATGATCCTTTGGCATGTATTCGTCCAGATCTGTTTCCATGCGGGCATTACCAGCCAACTCCCAAGCAAACCAAGCACTTATAGCTAAGGTAATTAAGATAACCAGCCAGGAATACAGTTTTAACTTTTTAGTATTGATTTGATTTTTCATGTTTGTTAATATTAACTAACTTTAGTGATTGAATAAAAGGGAAGCATAAACTTCCCTATTGTACTTTTAAAGCACCCTTGTTGTTGCTGCGGGCTTTGGTGCCTTTACAACAAGAATACGAGCTGTTTTTTCGCTCTTATTATATAAACAGTGTACGATATCCTTCGGGCTTTCGACCAGACTATTTTCTTCCACCTGCACTGTTTCCTCTCCAACCTGAATGCTGGGCGTTCCTTCGATGACAAAGAAAAACACATCCACCGGCGTGATATGCGGCTTGAGTTGTTCGCCCGGCTGAAGCATGATATGCATAGCCTGAGCATTATCGTGATCGTACAAAGGACGTACATCAACTTTGTGCGGTGTTTCTTTTACCGGCTGATTTTTCCAATGGGTGATTTTCATAGGCTAATCCTCTTCAAATTTAATTACTTCAGTAGGGCAACTTTCAGCTGCTTCACGAATTTCATCTTCGTAATCGCTAAAATTAACACCCTCTTTAACAATCATTTTATCAGGAACTTCAAACACCTCAGGTGCAATGCCTTCGCAGAGTCCACAACTGGTGCACTCATCTTCCGACTCATCGAGCCATACATTAATTATTGCCATAACTAATCTTTATTTGAGTTTATTAATTGATTCAAAGTCTGAAATAGTTCCTCTCCTTCGGTCAAAAGATCAAAATTAAAACCATTCATCTGCCATTTTTTAACTAAAAGCCTGAGCGAGCCCATAAAAATGGTAGTGAGCTGTTGTGTGCTGATTGCAGAACTTATCTCTCCCTTTTGCTTTCCCTCTTCAATAATATGGGCTATTGCAGCTGCATTGCGCTCCATGATCTGTTTCACTCTGTCACTTAAAACTTGTTCATTTCGAAAAATTTCTTCCGAAAAAATCACTGCAACAAGTGCCGGAGTTTTAACAAAAACCTCAAAATGCTTTTGAAAAATAATTTTTATCCGCTCTATGGCTTTTAATTCTGAATTGAATTGCTTTTGAAAAATACCGGAAGTAGTTGCTGTAAAATACTCCAACAAGCGCAGCAGTATGTCAATTTTATTTTCGTAATGCCTGTATATGGCGGGTTCGGTTATCCCCAGTCTTTTTGATAGATTTTTCATCGTCATGCCCTGAATACCTTTTTCAGCTATCAGATCGATGGCATGTTCCATTATTTCCTGTTGTCGCTCCGTGAACATAATTTCAAATGTTTGCGCCGCAAAGTTAGTTAATATTTACTAACTGTCAAGTAATTTCAATAAATATTTTTTAAATTTTTGATTAATCCCTTGTTTAAATGGTAGTTAAGAAGTAATCCGACTGCTTATTTGAAAATAAATCAGTGGCCCCACCAGTGGAAAAAGAATTAACGACAAAATCAGGTAGGTCGGACGTTTTTTCTTGATCACATCCCTGATGGCTTGAAAAAGCAGTATCATAGCCAATAACAATAAAACAACAATTGATGCTACGAACATAGTTACATGATTTTAGATGGCATAAAAATAAAACAAAAATAAAATCAGAGCAAGTGTTTCAAAAAATGAGATCATCAGTTAAGTGATCCAAAATTGAGCCCACTCCGAAAAGTCAATTTGCCACTAAATCCCCCAAGGGGAACTTTCTAAAACAGCAGATTCTTAGCTCCCTACTATAAGGTGAGAGGTCAAAAAACTAAAAATCAGCAGTTTTTTGACTTTTCGGACTGGGCTCAAAATTCTATTCAATTAAAAATTCCAGTTTGGCGACTTGCTTATTTTAGATTGCAGCTGATCTGTCCCTATAAAGTATATCAGCCATTTAACTACTTTTGCATAAGATCTGTACCCTATGAACGACCGTCCCGACCTGCTAAAATGGCTGCCAATAACCCGCAAAGAAATTGAATTGCGTGGATGGGATCAGCTTGATGTGATCATGATCACTGGCGATGCCTATGTAGATCACCCTGCTTTTGGTGCAGCTGTTATTGGCCGTTTGCTCGAAAAAGCAGGATACAAAATAGCCCTGATTCCACAACCTAATTGGCAGGACGATCTGCGGGATTTTAAAAAATTTGGTGAGCCTCGTTTGTTTTTCGGCATCACTTCCGGTAATATGGATTCGATGGTGAATCATTATACCGCAAACAAAAGACTGCGATCCAATGACGCTTACACGCCCGGCGGCGATTTCGGCTTCAGACCGGATTACGCAACAACGGTTTACAGCAAAATCATAAAAAAACTTTTTCCGGAAAGTCTGGTTGTAATTGGTGGCGTTGAAGCTTCGCTAAGACGTGTTACACATTACGATTACTGGTCGGATCAGCTCAAACCCTCTATCCTGATTAATTCTGAAGCAGATTTTGGTGTTTACGGCATGGGCGATCTGGCTATTATCGAACTGGCCAAAGCCATTGATAAAGGCCAAAGCCTTGAGACAATAAAATCTATCCCACAGCTGTTTTATACCGTTGAAAAAACTCAGACCTTACCACCACATCCTTCCGGAGATATCCGATTGACAGGTCATGAAACCTGCCTCAAAGACAAAAAAGCTTATGCAGCCAATTTCAGGCATATCGAACAGGAATCGAATAAACATCAGGCAGCCCGACTGCTCCAGGATTCTGGTGAAAAAACAGTTGTGATCAACCCACCCTACCCTACTTTCAGCGAAAAGCAACTGGATGCATCCTTTGATTTGCCTTATACGCGCAAGCCACACCCCAAATATGCCAAAAGAGGCGTTATTCCGGCCTACGAAATGATCAGGCATTCTGTTAATATGCATCGGGGTTGCTTTGGTGGATGCAGTTTTTGCACCATCTCGGCTCATCAGGGAAAGTTTGTAACCAGCCGCAGCAAAGAATCCATCTTAAAAGAAGTGGATCAGATCACCAAAATGGATGACTTCAAGGGCTACATCAGCGATTTAGGCGGGCCATCGGCCAATATGTATCAGATGAAAGGCAAACACCAGCCCATCTGCGACAGTTGCAAACGCCCAAGCTGTGTCTTCCCGAATATTTGTAGCAACCTTGATACCAGTCACAAACCGCTGCTGGATATTTATCAAAGCGTGGATAAACACCCCAAAGTAAAAAAAGCTTTTGTGAGTTCGGGCTTACGTTATGATCTGTTTTTAACGGATGATCCGAAAAAAAACGATGCCTTGGGTTATGATGAATACATGCGTCAGTTATTTACCCGGCATGTGAGCGGACGCTTGAAAGTAGCCCCCGAGCATACCAGCGATCAGGTGCTTAAAACCATGCGCAAACCCAGCTTTAAGCTGTTTTATAAACTCAAGGAGAAATTTGACCAGATCAATACTCAAACCGGCCTCAAACAGCAATTGATTCCCTATTTCATTTCAAGTCATCCCGAAAGTCATCTGGAAGATATGGCCCAGCTGGCTGCCGATACCAAAGCATTGGGATTCAGACTCGAGCAGGTGCAGGATTTTACACCTACACCCATGACGGTGGCCACAGTGATGTACTACAGTGGTTTTGATCCCTATACCTTGAAGCCTGTCTTTACAGCAAGAACAAAACCTGAAAAAACTGCCCAGCAGAAATTCTTTTTCTGGTATAAGCGTGAAAATCAAAGCTGGATACGTCAAAAACTAACTCAAATTGGAAGAGATGATCTGATTCAAAAACTACTCTCATTTGAAAAGCTAAACCATGAAAAAACCAGACCAAGGCGAAAATCAGTCAGATAATAAACTACGATGGACAATAGTTTTGCAATCGCTGGGAGCATTTTTACTGGC
Organism: Bacteroidales bacterium UBA6229; assembly: GCA_002440975.1. Taxonomy (GTDB): domain Bacteria; phylum Bacteroidota; class Bacteroidia; order Bacteroidales; family F082; genus UBA5536. The sequence continues at coordinate 60,465 of DJWN01000025.1, read as the reverse complement.
CTATATTTTCGTTTACCTCTTGTCAGGTTTGTCGGTACTATACATAGCTTACGATCTCGACATTCCGGCTCGCTTGTTTGGCAGCGGTGTGGAATTTGGCATAGCTGACACTGATCCGCTTTGGACCAGTGATGCCATCGTTAGTGTCTTCATGTCGAAACCAGTTAGTAGTTTCATAGCCGCCACAATCAGTGTTTTACTTTTTCTGATTCTTAAACCTAAAAAATTCTGGGTTCAGCTGTTTCATCTATGGGTATTTCTGCATGGCTTTAATTTTACTTTTGGCCTTTTGAGCGAAGATCTTTTACTTCAAAGAGGATTGTTTAGGGTGGCTAACGTAATGGAGATAAGACAGGTAGCATTAACATTAACAATCGGGATTTCAATCTTTTTTTTAGTTAAGGCAGGGAGCTTGGCCGGAAAGTTATTCTATGGTAAAATGTTTCAGCTAAACACCAAAAACACACAAATCTTAAACTTTTTGTATAGCTTTTTAATGCCCTTTTTAATAGGTAGCCTTCTGATACTTACGGTAAACTTCAATACACTTGAGCTCAAAGATTTTTTGCTAATTCTCTCGATGCTAATAAGTTTAATTCCTGTAATTTTTACCAAAACAGCAAGTTTAAAAACAGAAACCCCCACTACTCAACCAAACTTATTCACTGCTTTACTACTGATCACGATAGCATCAACAGGCCTAATCTTTTCTTGGTTTATCTTGAAAGAAGGTCTAATTCTTGGATAAGCTTTTCCGAAAACTTAATCAATCAAATGATATGTAGCTTTTTTTCTATCTTTCGACCACAAAACAAAAATCAGGTTTATGAATACATCAAATGTACGATTGTTAATTCTTTTTAGCCTCTTGACCGGTTTCATATTTACCGGATCACAGGCGATTGCACAACGAAACAAAAAAAAATCAGAAGCTGCTGATACCCTCAAATCATCAGATCTTTCAGGATTAAAATGGCGAAACATCGGGCCGGCATTTACCTCAGGACGTATCTCTGATTTTGCAGTAAACCCCAACAACCACAGCGAGTATTATGTAGCTGTTTCATCCGGACATATCTGGAAAACAGACAACAACGGCACAACTTTCAAACCCATTTTCGATAAGTATGGTTCTTATGCCATTGGCTGTCTGGCCATGGATCCCAATAACCCCAATGTGGTTTGGGCAGGAACGGGCGAAAACAACCATCAGCGCGCCTTGGGCTATGGAAATGGTGTTTTTAAAACAGAAGACAGCGGGAAAAGCTGGAAAAACATGGGGCTGAAAGATTCGCGACAGATTGGGATGATACAAGTTGATCCGCGAAACAGTAATGTTGTTTATGTAGCAGCCGAAGGTTCTGTTTGGGGCCCAGGCGGCGAACGCGGACTTTATAAAACTGAGGATGGAGGCAAAACCTGGACAAAAATTCTTGATGTTTCAGAAAATACCGGCGTTAATAACGTGCTGCTTCATCCCGAAAATCCAGATATCATTTTTGCAACCTCCGAACAACGCAGAAGACATTTCTTCTCAAAAATTGGCGGAGGCCCCGAAACAGCCGTTTACCGCTCAACTGATGCCGGCAAAAACTTTGATATAATAACCAAAGGACTGCCATCAGCGCATATGGGAGGCATGGGAATTGCCATTCCGCAAGGGAATCCTGATATTGTTTACCTGATTATCGAGGCCGCCGACGACCAGAGTGGCTTTTTCCGCTCAACTGATCGTGGTGCTTCATTCGAAAAAATGAACAAATACAGTAGCAGTGGCCAATATTATAACGAATTGGTTTGCGACCCCAATGATCCGGATGTGGTTTATTCTATGGATACTTATACAAAAGTTACGCGCGATGGCGGAAAAACCTGGAGCAATATTAGTTTGAATGAGCGCCATGTGGATGATCATGCCATGTGGATTGATCCCAACGACAGCAACCATTGGATGATCGGCGGCGATGGCGGCATTTACGAAACTTTCGACAACGGAACCCATTACATCCACAAAACCAATCTCCCCGTCACACAATTTTATCGCGTGAATGTGGATAATACCGAACCTTTTTATTGGGTTTATGGTGGCACACAGGATAATAACAGCTTGGGAGGACCAAGCCAAAATACCAGCAGAAATGGCGTTAGCAGCTGCGAATGGATTGTAACTTTGGGTGGCGATGGTTTTTGGCAGGCCATTGAAGAAGATAATCCCGACATCGTTTACTCTGCTTATCAATACGGTAACATTTTCCGCTATGATAAAAAAAGCGGCGAAAAAGTAAAAATCAAACCAGAACCACGAAAAGACGAACTACATTATCGCTGGAATTGGGATGCACCATTTTTCCTGAGCAAACACAATAAGACCACACTCTATATGGCCGCCAACAAGGTGTTTAAATCAGACGACAGGGGAAATTCGTGGCAGGTGATCAGCGATGATCTCACCCGTGATGAAGACAGAAACCAGTTTCCGGTAATGGGAAAATACTGGCCATCAAATGCTGTGGCCAAAGACCTTTCCACTTCCCAATGGGGAACCATCGTTTCTCTGGCCGAATCGCCACTTAAAGCTGGTTTGCTCTACGTTGGAACTGACGATGGCCTGATTCAGGTGAGCGAAGATGATGGTGCTACGTGGAACAAAATAAGCAGCTTTCCTGGTGTTCCGGAATATGCCTACGTTAGCGATGTGCTTCCTTCCAAATTTGATGAAAACATTGTTTTTGCCACCTTTAGTAACCTTAAAAATGACGATTTTAAGGCTTATGTTTTAAAAAGTACAGACAAAGGCAAGAGCTGGACAACTATTTCGGCCAACCTGCCTGATGAAACTGTTCACAGCATCGAACAGGATTTTATCAATCCCGATTTGCTTTTTGTTGGGACTGAGTTTAGCTTTTTTGTAAGCGTAGATGGCGGAAAAATCTGGACTGAACTAGGCAACGGCCTTCCGGATATTGCCGTAAAAGACATCGCCATTCAGCAACGCGAGCATGATCTGGCGATTGCAACTTTTGGGCGAGGTTTTTATATTCTAGACAATTACAGTCCGCTCAGGGATATTACACCTGAAAAGTTAAAAGAAACTGAGGCGCAGATTTTCCCGATAAAAGATGCCCTTATGTTTGTGTATGACGGCGGTCATAATGGTTCAGGTTCAACATTTTATACCGCTGAAAATCCTGAGTTTGGAGCAGTTTTCACTTATTTTCTGAAAGATATACCCAAAACAAAAAAACAGGAACGACTTAAAAAGGAAGAAGAATTTTTCAAAGAAGGCAAGCCAATTCTGCAGCCCACAACAGAGCAGCTGCGCGAAGAGGAAGCCCAACTTGCACCTTATCTGATCTTTACCATACGCGATGCTGAGGGCAATACCGTGCGCCGTTTGTTTGAAAAACCTTTAAAAGGCCTTAACCGGGTAAATTGGGATTTGCGCCATGAAATGCCTCGTGCCCAGGATGATGACGATGCCAAATTTAATCCTGTAGCAAATAATCGTTCGGGATATTTTGCGCTACCAGGCAAATACAGTGTTGAACTGGCTATGGCTTTCGATAACGAAATCAAACCCTTGGCCGGGCCTGTAGGTTTCGAAGCTATAACACTCAACAACAAAACTTTGCCGGTTTCTAATCCGGAAAAACTAGATCAATTTTATGCTGAACTCACGGAAATCAGAAAAACCTATGATGCCACATCACGCTATTTTAATACGATTAACAATCGTAACGAAAACATCCGCCAAGTGCTTCATATGATGACTGAGCCACAATCAGCATTGGAAAAACAAACCCGCGAACTTGCTTCCCAGTTGCACGACATCAACTTTGTAATGAACGGCACTTCGCCACAGGCAAGCTTTGAAGAAGTGCCACCGGAACCCGTTTCGTTGCGCTATCGTTTAGGAGCTATTTTATCAGGCACATGGTCACATTCGGGCGATCCAACTCAAACAATGATAATGAATTACAAAATCCTGAAAGAGGAACTTGCTCCGGTAATTGATCAGTTAGATCAGATCGACAACAAACTCACATCCATTGAAAGTCAATTGGATGAGCTTGGTGCACCTTACACTCCCGGACGTAAACCAAAGCTCAAATAAGCACTTTGTAAGCCAAACTCAAAAACTGCTTCCCAATGAAAGAGGCAGTTTTTTTTGATTTTTTTTGAAATCGAGTAATATGGTGAGACACAATTAAACAATAAGATATGTATATTTGTGCCTTGTTGCTGCAAACATTCATTAAAAGACAATTCATTAAAAAAACGTTATGGAAAGAATCACTGTTATCGGAGCCGGAAATGTAGGTGCTACCTGTGCCAATGTAATCGCACACAAAAACCTGGCAAAAGAGGTTGTACTTGTTGATATCAAAGAAGGAACAGCCGAAGGAAAAGCACTCGATATCTGGCAGACTGCTCCTATTAATCACTTCAACACCCGTGTGGTTGGCGTGACCAATGATTATTTAAAAACTAAGGGATCAGGCGTTATTGTAATTACCTCTGGTTTACCTCGCAAGCCTGGCATGTCGCGCGACGATTTGATCAAAACCAATGCTGCAATCGTAAAGGACGTGACCGAAAAAGCCGTGAAATACTCTCCGGATGCGATCATTATTATTGTGTCGAATCCTCTTGATGTGATGACATATGCCGCATATCTGGCCAGTAACAAGCCTTCACGAAAGGTATTCGGCATGGCCGGAACCCTGGATACGGCTCGTTATCGCGCCTTTATTTCGGATGCGCTCAATGTATCCCCAACTGATGTGCACGCACTCCTGATGGGCGGCCACGGCGACACCATGGTACCACTTCCGCGATATACCTCCATCAGCGGTATTCCGGTAACAGAATTGCTTGGCAAAGAAGAGCTGGACAAAATCGTTGAAAGAACAAAAAAAGGTGGTGGCGAACTCGTTAACCTGATGGGAACTTCAGCCTGGTATGCTCCCGGGGCTGCTGCTGCCCAAATGGTTGAAGCCATCGTTGATGATCAAAGTCGTGTGTTCCCTGTTTGTGCCATGTTGCAGGGCGAATACGGCCTGAAAGATGTTTACCTGGGTGTTCCGGTAAAACTCGGACGTAAAGGAATTGAAGAAATCATTGAGGTAGAATTAAACAAAGAAGAGAAAAAACTCCTGCAGGATTCTTCAGAAGCTGTTCAAAAAGTAATGAAGGTATTGGACGACATGAAGCTATTCTAATTCTTACCTCAACTTTTACATACCCTGTAGGATCTTTTCTGCAGGGTTTTTTTTAGTGGTTAGCCGGTAAATCATTAATTTTGTTTGCATCAAGCCATTTCAAAAGGTGAAAAAAATTGTTGTACTAAGTGGAGCCGGCATCAGTGCCGAAAGTGGCATCAAAACCTTTAGGGATGACGATGGGTTATGGCAAAACCATCGTTTTGAAGAACTTGCAACTCCTGAAGCCTGGGCATCAAATCCTCAGCTTGTATTGGATTTTTATAATGCCAGAAGAAAACAATTGCTCGAGTACAAACCTAACGAAGCCCATAAATCCCTCGTAAAACTTGAAAGCCAGTATGAGGTGCAAATCGTCACTCAAAATGTTGATGATTTGCACGAACGTGCCGGCTCAAAAAACGTTTTGCATCTGCATGGTGAACTGCGCAAAGTGAGAAGTACCAAATTTCCTGAGTTGATTTATGAACTTGATGGCTGGGAACTTAAACTTGGCGACCAATGCGAAAAAGGCGCACAACTCAGGCCACATATTGTTTGGTTTGGTGAAATGGTGGCAACTATTGAGCCAGCAATTCAATTGGTGCAGAAAGCTGATCATCTGGTCGTTATTGGAACATCCTTAATGGTTTATCCGGCAGCTGGCTTGATAAATTACGCACCAGATGATTGCCCCATAACACTGATCGACCCCAAAACAAGCACCAATTACCAAACGAGAAAAATACGCCTGATCAAAGAAAAAGCCTCAACAGGAGTGCCTAAATTTGTAAATGAATTATTGAACTAATCCCATGAAAAATCTATTTCTAAGTGTCTTAATTCTCCTCCTGATAGCTTCATCCTGCAAAGAAAAGCAGGTTGTAAATCAGGACGACATCGATAAACAACTTATAATCAATTATCTGGAAGAAAATAATATCACTGCTGAATCAACCGCTTCGGGCTTGTTTTATGTAATTAAAGAAAGTGGAAATGAACGCCATCCATCAGCAACATCAACAATTACTGTAAGTTATGCCGGAAGACTACTCAATGGCCAACCTTTCGATCAGGGATCGTTCTTTACGACGAGTCTTGATAGACTCATCAAAGGCTGGCAACAAGGCATTCCGCTGATCGGCGAAGGTGGAAAAATCACACTTTATATTCCTTCCGGACTGGGTTACGGTAATCAGGCATCCGACAAAATTCCTGCCAACTCTGTTTTGATTTTTGATATTTCATTACATTATTTTGCCGATTAAAAAACCTATGAAAAATGTCAGATTCGGATGCATCATTCGCCTATTTTCTGGATAAAGCACGCCATTATTGCGATTATCAGGAACGCACACTCCAGGAAGTAAAAAACAAACTAAAAGGCTGGACGATCAGTGATGAATTGTGCAATAAGATTATTCGACAACTCGAAGAAGAAGACATGATCAATGAAGAACGTTATGCCAGGGCTTATGCGCTTGGAAAACTGCGCAACAACCACTGGGGGCGAAGCAAAATCATTGCCGGTATGCGAAGCAAAGGCTTACCCGAATTAATGACAGAGATCGGTTTGTCAGAAATTGATGAAGAAGAATATCGAAAAATCCTTCAAAAAGTGCTTGTATCAAAAAAAATAAAGGAAACTGATGACTATAAAAGACGGACAAAAATTGCCCAATATGCCTTTCAAAAAGGATTTCAACCACAACTCATCTGGCAGCTGATCAACGACTTGGATTTATAGTTACTCAAAAAAATACCGCTAAGCAAAATCTTGTTAATTTTGTACACTAATCCAAAAGAAGAACAACAAAAATGATTCAATCCGAATCCAAAAAAGCATTACGTAAGAGGCTAGAAGCCTTGAGGAGGTATCTTTGACATCGACCGTAAGTTGATGGAAATTGGAGAAGAAGAAGAACGCACGCAGGCACCGGATTTTTGGGATGACCCCAAAAAAGCCGAAACCTTACTCAGACAAATCAAAGACAAAAAACGCTGGACCGACGCCTATCAGGCCGCCGAATCGAGCTTTGAAGAATTGGAGATTGGCATGGAGCTCTTCGAAAGCGGAGATGCTGACGAAGCTGAAGTAGATCAGGCATATGATAAATGTCTGAAACAGATAGAAGAACTTGAATTCTGGAATATGCTTTCGGGCGAAGAAGACAAACTGCCTGCTATCATCAACATCAATGCCGGCGCTGGCGGTACCGAAAGCCAGGACTGGGCGCAGATGCTGATGCGGATGTATATGATGTGGGCCGAAGACAATGGCCACAAAGTGAAAGAACTTGATATGCAGGAAGGTGAAGTGGCCGGAATAAAAAGCGTTTCACTCGAAATTGATGGCGAATACGCTTTTGGCAACCTGAAAAGTGAAAACGGCGTACACCGCTTAGTGCGGCTTTCCCCTTTCGATTCGGCCAACCGCAGACATACCTCTTTTGCTTCTGTTTATGTGTATCCCATTGTGGATGACAATATTGATATCGTCGTGAGTCCGGCCGATATCAGTTGGGACACCTTCAGATCAAGCGGCCCCGGCGGACAAAACGTGAACAAAGTTGAAACCGCTGTTCGCTTGCGTCATGCCCCTTCCGGACTCGTGATAGAATGCCAGGAAACCCGCTCTCAACTTCAAAATCGCGAAAAAGCCATGCAGATGCTAAAATCGCAACTTTACGAAATTGAGATGCGCAAAAAACAGGAAGCTATTGACGTGATAGAAGGCAGCAAGAAAAAAATTGAATGGGGCTCGCAAATCCGTTCCTATGTAATGCATCCGTATAAGTTGGTTAAAGATGTACGTACTGGTTACGAAACATCTAACGTGCAAGCTGTTATGGATGGCGATCTGAATGGATTTATCAAAGCCTATCTGATGGAATTCGGTAAAGATGTTTAATGAAATGAAAATTAGTTAACCATGAAAATTTATCACAACCCGCGTTGTAAAAAATCCCGCGCAGGCCTTGCTTACCTCGAAGAGAAAACCAAAAATTTCGAGCTGATCAACTACATTAAAGAAGGAATAAGCGAGCAGGAACTGCAAGAAATCATCAGCAAAACAGGACTTTCTGCCGAAGAGTTGCTTCGCAAACAAGAAGATGCTTACAAAAAAGAAATTAAAGGAAAGAAACTTTCTGATGCCGAACTGATTAATGCCATAGCTGACAACCCGAAATTGCTCAAAAGACCAATAATTATCAACGGAGCAAAAGCTGTTTGGGCCGATCCTCCCGAAAACCTCAATAAAATTTTATGAAGAAGCCCCAAAATATAGAATCACTTCCCTTGTGGGAACCTCTGATGAGTTTTGTGAAAGACATATACACGCTCACGGAATGCTTTCCTGAATCAGAAAAGGCAGGCATGAGCCGGAAACTTCGTGATAAGGCAACGGATATCCCAATGGCTTTGGCGGCTGCGCTAAATGGAGGTTCTGCTTCTGAAATTTCAGAGGCTTTGGCTGCGCTGGCGCAAACAGAAACTTTGCTTATCATCAGCAAAAACCTGAATCTTGTTACAGAAGAAGCAGCAGATGACTTCCGCACTGTAATAAGCCAATTAAATGCCCATTTAAGCAGCTTGAATAACCGCCTACAAAAACAATAATCGTAAACCATTTCAAACCAATAAAATACCAAACAAGATGAATTATCGTATCGAAAAAGACACCATGGGTAATGTAGAAGTCCCTGCCGAAAAGTATTGGGGAGCTCAAACCGAACGCTCACGCAACAACTTCAAAATCGGACCCGAAGGCTCGATGCCTAAGGAAATTATTTATGCGTTTGCCACTTTAAAGAAGGCAGCAGCCATTGCCAATATGGAGCTTGGCGTGTTGCCCAAAGAAAAATGCGACCTGATTACAAAAGCCGCTGATGAAGTGCTGGCAGGCAAACTGGATGATAATTTCCCACTCGTAATCTGGCAAACAGGTTCCGGCACCCAATCCAATATGAACATGAATGAGGTGCTGGCAAATCGTGCCCATGTGATTGCTGGCGGCAGGCTCGAAGATGCAAAAAAAACCATCCACCCGAATGATGACGTAAACAAATCGCAGTCTTCGAACGACACTTTCCCCACTGCCATGCATATCGCTGCCTACGAAATGCTGATTAAGGTTACTATTCCAGGCGTTGAGACTCTGCGTGACGCTTTGCAAACCAAAGCTGAAGAATTTGACAATATCGTAAAAGCTGGTCGCACACACCTGATGGATGCCACACCGCTCACCTTGGGACAAGAATTCTCAGGCTATGTGGCACAACTTAACCATGGCTTAAAAGCCTTAAAAAACACTTTGGCACACCTTAGCGAGCTCGCCCTGGGCGGAACTGCAGTTGGAACAGGCATTAACACTCCTAAAGGCTATTCCGAAAAAGTGGCTGCCACTATTGCAAAACTCAGTGGATTGCCATTCATTACCGCCCCCAACAAATTTGAAGCTTTATCGGCTCATGATGCCATCGTAGAAACTTCCGGAGCCTTGCGTCAACTGGCTGTAAGCCTGATGCATATTGCCAATAACACACGTATGTTGGCCAGCGGACCACGCTGCAGTATTGGAGAAATCATTCTGCCCGCCAATGAACCCGGATCATCTATCATGCCCGGAAAAGTAAACCCAACACAAAACGAAGCCCTGTCGATGGTTTGTGCACAGGTAATTGGAAACGATGCGGCTATTGCTGTAGGTGGCATGCAAGGTCATTTCCAGCTTAATGTATTTAAACCGGTGATGATTGCCAATTTGCTGCAAGCAGCGCGATTGCTTGGAGATGCGTGCATCAGCTTTACCGAACATGCAGTGAATGGTATCGAAGCCAACGAAAGCCGGATCAAACAAAATCTGGAAAATTCCTTGATGCTCGTAACTGCTTTAAACCCGCATATCGGTTATGAAAATGCAGCTAAAATTGCTAAAAAAGCACATACACAAAACACTACTTTACGACAGGCTGCAATGGAACTTGGCCTGCTGACTGACGAACAATTCACCGAATGGGTTGACCCCAATAAAATGATTGGAAGATAATTGAGCTTATTTTTTGTCTGACCTAAGATGTTTTAAATATTAAACCTTCAAGGTTTTTGAAACCTTGAAGGTTTAATATTTAAAAAAAGTCTTGAAAATAATTTAGGCACAAAAGATATTATAGACAGTAGTTTATTCATTCAATGCTTCCCAAAGCATTTCTTTTAACCCTTTGATGCCTTCTCCAGTAATTGAACTGATAAAAATATAAGGCAAATCAGGCAAATGTTCCCTAATCTCTGTCTTGAGCTCATTGTCCAGCAAATCACTTTTTGTGATAGCCAAAATACGCGATTTATCAAGCAGTTCAGGATTATAAGCTTCCAATTCACCTAATAAAATCCGATATTCCTTAGCAATATCATCAGCATCGGCAGGAATCATAAACAATAAAATGGAATTCCGTTCAATGTGCCGCAAGAATCTTAATCCCAATCCTTTACCTTCCGAAGCACCTTCGATAATACCGGGAATATCGGCCATCACAAAGGATTTATAATCGTAATAACTTACAATACCAAGATTAGGCACAAGTGTTGTAAAGGGATAATCAGCAATTTCAGGCCTTGCAGCAGAAACCGTTGACAATAATGTAGATTTTCCTGCATTAGGGAAGCCAACCAGCCCTACATCAGCGAGAAGCTTCAATTCTATGATAATCCAGGTTTCGCTGCCATCCTCGCCCGGTTGGGCATAACGTGGTGTTTGGTTTGTTGAAGATTTAAAATGTTGATTTCCCTGACCTCCTCGCCCACCCCGAAGCAAAATTATTTCCTGGCCATCTTCGGTAATCTCAGCCATCATCTCGCGGGTTTCTGCATGTAAAGCGATGGTTCCCAGCGGCACTTCTATAATTACATCCTCACCACTGGCTCCGCTCCGCTGCTGCTTTCCACCAGATTCGCCACTTTTTGCAAACAAATGTTTGGTATAACGCAAATGTAATAACGTCCACATTTGAGCATTTCCTCTCAGAATCACATGGCCTCCCCTGCCACCATCTCCACCATCAGGGCCGCCTTTGGGTACAAACTTCTCGCGCCGCAAATGAGCCGAACCTGCGCCGCCCTTACCCGAGCGACAAAATATTTTTACATAATCAACAAAATTTGAACCTGCCATGCGAAAAATTTCTGCAAAGATACGCTTTCAAACTCAGGGTGAAGTAATTTGCTTATCGATGCGCTGCAAAATATGAAATACGGCAGGACAATGCTTGCTATTGGCAGCATGTAAATTCAGGTTTTCTGCAAACTGATTTCCATCCGTATGCGGATATTGCCTGCAAGCACGTGGCCTGCTCTCATAAACCAGGCAATGATTGTTGGCAAGCAAAAACGGACAAGGCGTTTGAGCCATCACCTGATCGCCATCCTCATCGATGCGCACATACTTCGAAAAGAAATCTTTCTCTTTCATTCCCAGAGCTTTTGAAAGTCGACGACAGTCCGTATCGTTCAAAATTGGAGGAATAGTTTTGCAACAATTGGCGCAATCCAGACAATCAATTTCCTCAAATACTACCTGGTGCAATTGATCTGCCAATGCAGCAATTTCTTTTCTCTTTTTCGACTTTAGCTTACGAATCAAAACTTTGTGCTTTGGGTTTTGGGCATCAACTTGCAGTTTCCAGGCTTCTATCAGTTTCAAATTGAAATTTTTTACAAAAATAACTGCTTCCGTAAAACAAGCAAAAACGACTTTTTCTCAAGAAAAACACTAGTCAGCAATCCTTTCAGCAATACAATCATAATCTCCTGCGTGATTCACGCAATGAAATGCCTACTTGATAAATCATTGAGCAAAAACAATAAAAAAGTGAAATACAACATAAATAGCTTTCTGTAAGACTTTCAGATATTTAGATGTTTAGATAATTTAGACTGAAAATAAATAGCTGTTAATCAGCATTTAAAACCCTTTTGCTTTCAGATAGAATAGCTACTTTAGTTCGCTCAAGATTGTTGTTAAATTCAATTTATCTTATTATGCGAATCACGCGAATTGCCCATACCCAGCAAAGTCAACCTAAGGAAGATGCTGATCTGTCGTTGATGAAACCCTTATTGATCAAATACGATCATAAGCCCGGGAGTTTGATTCCATTATTACAAGGAACACAGGAGCTCTATGGTTTTCTTCCATCCGGCGCATTTAAAGCCATATCCGAAGCCACAGGAATAGCCCCTGCCGATATTTATGGTGTTGCCACCTTTTATGCGCAATTTCGGCTGAGTCCGGTTGGCAAAAACATCATCAAAGTGTGCCACGGAACAGCCTGCCATGTGCAAAATGCCAATGCAATCACGGATGCTTTGAAAGATCACCTCGGAGTAAATGACGGCGAAACTACAGCTGATGGCGAATTCACCCTTGAATCAGTTGCCTGCCTGGGATGCTGCTCACTGGCACCGGTGATGATGATAGGCGAGAACACCTACGGTAAGCTCAATGGAAAAAGTGCCGTAAAAATTCTCAAGGAGATTAAAAACCAATTGTGCACTAACCAGCCCAAAGCCGAAAAGTAAAAGATTATGAAAAAAACAAAAGTTATCGTTGGATTGGGAAGCTGTGGCATAGCTGCCGGAGCATCCAAAACATATAGCGCGCTGGAAGAAATTTTAGCGAAAGGTGAAATGGATTTCGAACTGGCCAGAACCAGCTGTATTGGAATGTGCTATAAAGAACCATTGGTAGAAATTCAGGACGAAAAGGGAAAAATAATATATGGCGATATGACGGCCGAAGCCGTTGAGGGAATTCTAAAATCCCATTTACTCGATGGCAAAATTGATCTTGAAAGAGCTGTTGTTGCAGAAGAACAAAAAACACCCGAAGACAGTTTTTTTGAAGGACAGGTGAAGATCGCCCTGCGCAATTGCGGCTATATGGATCCCGAATCATTTGACGAAGCACTGGAGCGTGATGCTTACAAAGCCATTAAAACCCTTATCGCCGAAAACAAATCTTCGATGGATATCATCCAAACGATGATCGATAGCGGACTTAGAGGTCGCGGAGGCGGAGGATTCCCAACAGGGCTGAAATGGAAATTTGCTTACCAAAACGAAAGCGATCAAAAATACATCATCTGTAATGCCGACGAAGGCGATCCTGGCGCATTTATGGATCGCTCACTGCTCGAAGGCGATCCACATGCAGTGCTCGAAGGCATGATGATTGGTGGCTATACGATTGGTGCATCGCAAGGCGTAATTTATTGCCGCGCCGAATATCCTCTGGCCATCAAACGGCTTAATATCGCCATCAATCAGGCCAAGGCAAAAGGCTTGCTGGGCGAAAAACTCTTTGGAAGCGATTTCTCCTTTGATATTTATGTGAAAGAAGGTGCGGGTGCTTTTGTGTGTGGCGAGGAAACAGCTCTGATAGCCAGTATCGAAGGCAAAAGAGGCATGCCACGCAAGAGACCTCCATTCCCTGCCGTTTCGGGATTGTGGGCAAAGCCAACCAATATTAATAACGTTGAAACCTGGGCAAACGTCCCCTGGATTATCAATCATGGTGCTGAAGCCTATGCTGCTTATGGAACAGAAAAAAGCAAGGGAACCAAGGTATTTGCCCTCACCGGAAAAATCAAACATGGCGGCTTGGTTGAAGTTCCGATGGGTGTTACCATCAACGATATAATTTTTAAGCTTGGTGGTGGTATTCAGGGCGATAAAAAATTCAAAGCAGTACAACTGGGCGGCCCTTCAGGCGGATGTATTCCGGCCGAACTGGGCGATACCATTGTGGATTACGATTCTGTAAACGCCACTGGAGCAATAATGGGATCAGGTGGCATGGTGGTGATGGATGAAAGCACCTGCATGATCGACCTGGCAAAGTTCTTCCTGAATTTTACACAGGAAGAATCATGCGGAAAATGTACCTTTTGCCGCGTTGGGACAAAACGTATGCTCGAAATGCTCGAACGAATCACCGAAGGCAAAGGAGAAGATGGCGACATCGAAAAGCTGGAAAACCTGGCACATCAGATCAAAAACAATTCACTTTGCGGATTAGGCCAGACGGCTCCAAACCCGGTACTTACAACACTAAAATATTTCAGGCATGAATACGAAGCGCATATCTATGACAAGAAATGCCCGGCAAAAGTCTGCAAACCACTACTCACTTATACCATTGATCCTGAAAAATGCACGGGTTGTACAGTTTGTGCAGTAAAATGCCCTACAAATGCAATAGATGGTAGTCGCAAACAGATCCATTCCATCAATCAGGAAACCTGTATTCATTGTGGCGAATGCTATAATGTATGCAAATTCGAAGCCGTCATGGTTGACTAAACACTGAAATAAAACGAATTATGAGTCAATATATCACTATCGAACTAAATGGCAAAACCGTTCAGGGTTTCAAGGGTGAAACCATTTATGAATGTGCCAGCCGTCATGGAATAGAAATACCAACCCTTTGTCACGATCCCCGCATTGAGCCCTATTCTTCCTGCTATGTTTGTGTGGTAGAGGTAGAAGGCATGCGCGGGCATCAACCCAGCTGCTCCACCCAAATCACCGAAGGGATGAAGGTGCACACCGAAAAGGAATCTGTGAAACTGGCTCGCAAAACAGCCCTTGATTTGCTGCTTAGTAATCATTATGCCGATTGCCTGGGACCTTGCAAACAGCATTGTCCGGCAGGTGTTGATGTGCAAGGATACATTTCGCTGATTGACAAAGGACGCTACAGCGATGCCGTTGCCCTGATCAAAGAAACCAATCCGCTGCCAGCCATCTGTGGCCGTGTGTGTGTGCGCCCCTGCGAAGCAGCCTGCCGCAGAAATTTACTTGATGAAGGTGCTCCGGTTGGCATTGATTACCTCAAACGGTTTGCTGCAGATTTCGATTTGAAATCACCCAACAAATTCATCCCGACAATAAAACCGGAAACAGGTAAAAAAGTAGCTATCATAGGAGCTGGCCCCGGCGGCTTGTCAACAGCGCATTTCTTGAGGCTGGAAGGTCATCAGGTAGAGATTTTTGAAGCCGCTCCCAATCCGGGTGGATGGTTGCGCTATGGCATCCCCGAATACCGGCTTCCCAATGATATTTTGGATAAAGAAGTTGAAAATATTACCGACCTGGGTGTTAAAATTCATTATAACAAAACCCTGGGAGGCAATCTCTCTTATGCAGAAATCCACGACCACTTTGATGCGACTGTACTTACAATCGGTTCTCAAAAAGGAACGCTTGTCGGTTGCCCGGGCGATGATGCAGAAAATGTCTTTGCCGGAATCACCTTCCTGAAAAACATGGAAATGACAGGTCAGCACCCTGATTTCTCGGGCAAGACCGTGGTGGTTGTCGGTGGTGGAAATACAGCCATGGATTGCTGTCGCACCGCTATCAGAGGAAATGCCGCCAAGGTGTATGTAGTTTATCGCCGCACCGAAAAAGAAATGCCGGCTAACCCTATCGAAATTCATGAGTCGAAACTGGAAGGGGTAGAATATCTGTTTTTAACCAATCCGGTCGAAATCATCAAAGATGAAAAGAACACCCTTCAAAAAGTAAAATTAACTCGCATGGCGTTGGGCGAGCCTGATTCCTCGGGCAGAAGAAGGCCTGTTCCTGTTGCAGATTCTGAATTTGAAATTGAAGCTGATTATGTTTTAGCGGCAATCGGTCAAAAAACCGATGTCAACTTTATTGACAACATCAATGAGCATAGCACACATGGTAAATTGGCCGTAAATCGCTGGGGCGATATAGAAGCCAATAAACATACGCTGCAAACCGGCATTCCCTCGGTGTTTGCTGCCGGTGATGGTGTTAGCGGACCTGCAACAATTATTGAAGCAATTGCACAAGCAAAAATTGCTGCTAATTCCTGTCATCAATATTTGAACGGCTTAACTATTGCACCTCCATCTAAAGAATTTTTGAGCAAAAAAGAAAATTTCAAAACGCAGGAAAAGAACGATTATATCGGGCATTTCCCACATCAGAAACGGCATGAAATGCCAGTGCTTCCAACCGAAGAGCGAATCAACTTCAAAGAAGTGGAGCTGGGATACGAAAATGAAGCCGTAGCTCAGATGGAAGCCAGTCGTTGCCTCGAATGTGGTTGTACTGCCTATTTTGATTGTGACCTTAAAAAACATTCAACTACTTATCAGGCAGAGCAAAAAAGTTATCCCGGAGAGTTTCAAGAACATCAGGTTGATTTCAGGCACCCTTTTATCGAAATCGACAACAACAAATGCATTCTTTGCAGTCGGTGCATCCGCATTTGCAGCGAAGTGGTCGGAGCCAATGCACTCGGACTAATCAACAGGGGATTCAAAAGTTTTGTTGCACCCAGCATGGGCCTTCCGCTACAGGAAACCAGCTGCGAAAGCTGCGGTATGTGTATTACGGCTTGTCCGACAGGAGCATTAACCGAAAATTACAGCTTCAAACCCGGGCCGCTCAAACTGGAACCCATCGAAACCATTGATATGTTTGGTTCGGAAGGTTATGAAATTAATCTCATGCATCACAAAGGTCAATTTTACAAAGCCACGCCCCGAAAAGGTGAAATTAACCGACCCAATTACATTAACCGACGAGCCTTTTTTGGCTACAAATTATTCAATAATCCGGGAAGAATGAACACCCCCTGGCTCAAAACAAAAGACGGATTCAAAGCCATAACTTTTGATGAAGCCTACGAAATTATTTCAGATCATATTAAAAAGGTGAAGCCGGATGAAAATGCCTTTTTTGGTGGCGCAAGGTTAACCAACGAAGAGCTTTACCTGATTCAAAAACTGGCCAGAGCCGGAGCAAAAACCAATAATGTGAGCAGTTTCCATTATATGGGTCGCGGAGACGGATATTTCCATAATTCGAACGAAAACGCTTCGTATTGCGATATTCGCGGAGGAAGTAAAATTTTTGTTGCCGGCGGCGAACTTCATCACGATCATCCGGTAATCAATCATTTGATATTCAACACAAAACACAAGGAAGATGTAAAGCTTGTTCATATCACCACGCTCAAAAACAGCAGTTTCAGTAAAAAAGCTGATCAAGTAATCAAAATAGCTAATTACTTCTACTTTATTCAGGCAGTAAACCGTTGGTTACTGGCCAATAATATGCAGAACGGAATGTTTATCAAAGACCGCACAGAAGGCTTTGAGGAATACAAAACCGCCTTGCTTAATGCTGATTTTGATCAAATGTTAGAATTTGCAGGCACAGATGAAAACACCGTAGCTGCCTTTGCAAAAGACTATAATGAGGAGATGAATGCCATTATGATCTTCCAGGAGAAAGCCCTTTCGGCCAATGCCAGCATGGCAATGCACAACCTGGCCATGATAACCGGTAAACTGGGCAAAACAGCCAATGGGCTAATTGCACTGAAAGAGAAAAATAATGGTCATGGCATTTTTGATATGGGTGTTTGCCACAAAATAGGCATAGGTGCTGAACCAATTCTTGATGAAGATCTTCAATACCGTATGCAATTTAAGTGGAAAGTGGACGAACTTCCGTTTACCATCAACAGTGTTTACAAGCTTTTCAGGGGTGGAAAAATCAAAAATGCTTTTATTTTTGGCGAAGATCCGGTTGGCTGCGCACTGGATAAAGATGATATCAAACAACAGTTTTCACGAATCGAATTCAAGGTGGTACAAGATCTCTGGATGAGCGATACTGCCCGCATGGCCGATTTGGTACTACCCGCTTCGATGCCCTGGGAATTTGGTGGAACCTACACCAATTCACAAAGGAAAATTCAGCAGATCGAAAAACAATTGGAAGTGGATATCGAAGATTCGTCGTTTAAACAACTTGTGAAAATGCTCGAAAAGACCGGGATAAATGGAATCCAGACGCCAGCTCAGGCACTGGAAGAAGCCATCAGTCTTTTACCACGCAGAGGCGATTTCAAAGAATTACGCTTTGTCTTCAAAGAAAAAGACAACGAAAATCGTCAATTCGATTTTGGTTGCGATTTATTAATTAAAACAATTGATGAAGAGTTCAACGGCAAATTGGGCTGGTGAAAAATAAAAAAAGCCGGTTTATTAACGAACCGGCTCTTTTTCAACTTATCTTTTTCTATTTCATGCCTTTACAACGTCGTCCTTGTCTTTTACAAACAAAACTGAAACAGCACCCAGAATCATTAATGCTCCTGCCGTGACTAAGGCATATATGGCATGACCCCCATATAAAAACTTAACAAGCGGGCCGCCAAATACACCATTCACAATCTGCGGAAAAGTAATAAAGAAATTAAAAATACCCATATAAACCCCCATTTTTCGGGCTGGAATTGATCCGGCTAATATGGCATAAGGCATTGCTAAAATACTAGCCCAGGCAATACCAACGCCTATCATGCTCAGGTTGAGCAACCATTTCATTTCAGGAGAGGTGATTAACACGATCGACATCAAACCTAATCCACCCAAGGTGAGGTTGATGGCATGAGTGCGTTTACGACCTACTTTGGCAGCTATCACAGGTAAAGCCATCGCAAAAATGGCGGCTACCAAATTATACACACCAAAAATTACCCCCACATAATCACCAGCCTCATTAAATGTAGCTGAACTGCGATCGTCGGCCGAAAGACCCCATACATGTTGTGCTAATGCCGGAGTTGTAAATACCCACATCGAAAACAGCGCAAACCAGGAAAAAAACTGTACCAGCCCTAGCTGACGCATAGTGGCCGGCATATTGGCAAAATCTTTAAAAATATCAACAAATCGCGCTGGTTCTGCATCCGGATCAGCTTCATCATTGGCATACATCTCCTGTTCTTCGGGAGAGTATTCCTTCGTTGTTACAATCGTCCAAACAATTGTTGAAACCAAAATTCCGGCACCAATAAAGAAGGAAAGCTTCAAGCTCATCGGAACTTCACCTTCGGCAGCTATTTCGTTGAAGCCAAACCAGTTTGTTATCACATACGGCAACCACGAACCAACCACAGCCCCAATACCAATCAACAAAGTCTGCACCGAAAAACCAAGGGTGCGTTGGTCAGTTGGCAGCTTATCAGCCACCAAAGCCCTGAAAGGTTCCATAGCCACATTAAAAGAGGCATCCATAATCATCAGCATACCAGCACCAATCCATAAGGCTGGCAGATAAGCTGCAAACATGGGTGAGTTGGGCATCAGGATCAATCCAATGGAAGCTAAAACTGCTCCGGTCAAAAAATAAGGACGCCTTCTGCCGAGGCGATTCCAGGTTTGATCGCTATAATGGCCAATGATAGGTTGCACAATCATACCTGTAATTGGTGCTACCAACCAAAACCAGGAAAGATGCTCCACATCAGCTCCAAAGGTCTGTAGGATACGGCTGGCATTCGCATTTTGCAAGGCAAATCCCATTTGGATGCCCAAAAACCCAAAACTCATGTTCCAGATATCCCAGAAGCTTAGCCTTGGTTTAGCTTTTTTTGTCATGTGGGTGAGGTTTAATAATTATGAGTGTGCTAAATTAACAAAATCACTGACTATAACTTACAATAAAGCCTTATTTTCACACAGTGCGCAGTATGCAAACCGTTGTTGTATTTCGATTTGTTAAAAAACAATTTGACAACCCACCCATTTTATGATTAATCTGCTAAATTTGCCCCTTCTGAACCAAAATCATAGCTATGGTTTTTAGCAGCAGTCTTTTCCTCCTTTATTTTTTGCCTGCATTCCTGATTTTGTATTTCCTGGTGCCGCGCAAAATCAAAAATTATGTGGCACTCCTGGCCAGTGTTGGCTTTTACGCCTGGGGAGCACCTGATTTTATTTTTATTGTGATTGGGAGCATCCTGATCGACTTTTATTTGGTGAAGTGGCTTTTTCAATCGACAGGGAACAAAAAACGCTGGATTACAGGAATAAGTGTGATGCTAAATGTTGGACTGTTGGCTTATTTTAAATACGCCAATTTCTTTGTCGAAAACCTTGACTGGTTTATCCAACAACTTGGAGGTGAATCTATTACATGGACACGCGTAGCCTTGCCTATCGGTATTTCCTTTTTCACTTTTCAAAAAATGACTTATGCCATTGATGTGCATCGGGGTGTTCATCCTCCACTGAAAAAAGTCTCCGATTTAGCCTTATACATACTGATGTTTCCACAGTTGATAGCCGGCCCAATCGTACGCTTCAACGAAATTGCAGATCAATTGGTTGATAGGCGCACCAATGAAAATACGGATAACCGTTTAACCGGATTTTTCAGATTTGCAGTTGGCTTAGGCCGAAAGGTGATGATTGCCAATCCGTTGGGTGCTTATGCGGATAGCGTTTTTGCAGCTGACCCCACACAGCTTGCCAGTATTACCCTCTGGATTGGAATCCTGGCCTATGCCTTTCAAATCTATTATGATTTTGCCGGCTATTCCGATATGGCAATTGGGTTGGGCAGAATGATCGGCTTCGATTTTCCGGAAAACTTTAACAATCCTTACATCTCTCAAAATATTTCAGAATTCTGGCGACGCTGGCATATGACGCTTGGCCGTTGGATGCGCGATTATCTGTATATTCCTCTGGGCGGAAACAGGGTAAGCCCTGTAAGGATGTATTTTAATCTTTGGCTGGTTTTTTTAATCTCAGGACTTTGGCATGGAGCTGCCTGGAACTTTGTTGTTTGGGGTGCTTTTCATGGTTTCTTTCTGGTAGCCGACAGGTTATTTCTGTTGAAGTTTTACAAAGCCATCGGCAAATTCCCAAGTTTAATACTCACCTTCATCATAACCTTGGTTGGTTGGGTGCTTTTCAGGGCCGAAAGCATGGATCAGGTGTGGCATTATACTGCCGGAATGTTTAGTTTCAGATCAGGCGAAACGCTATTTGTAAATCAGGCCGTTTGGATGACGATGATTTTTGCTGCTGTATTTGCCATCCTTGCCTATTCACCACGATTGGAACAATGGCAGGTGAAACTTTACGGCAAAAAACAATCCTTTATCAATCTCATTTTCATGTCGCTTGCTGCAATCGTGCTATTTATAATCAGCCTGAGTGCTATCACTTCAAGTGGCTTTAACCCCTTTATCTACTTCCGTTTTTAATGCAAAAGCTGGTCAAACATATCCTTTTTGCATTACTGATGCTCATGCTGATTCTACCTTTTATTCAGCATCAGTTCGACGTGCCAAGAATAAAAGCCTTAAAAGGTGCTTATACCACACCTAAGAAGCCCTTATGGGACAATAATAATTTTTGGAACGGGACATTTCAGGACAGCATGAACACCTACATTGAGCAAACAATTGGTTACCGACCACACTTTGTAAGACTTCACAATCAACTGCAATACAGCCTTTTCGATACGATAAACGCACAGGGTGTGATCATGGGAAAGGAAGGCTATCTTTATGAAATGAATTATATCAAGGCATACTATGGACTTGATTACGTGGGAGATGAAAAAGTCACAGAAGACATAAACAAGACAATAGCTGTAAATCAGTGGCTCAACGAAAACAACAAACTTCTTTTGGTTGTGCTGGCTCCCGGAAAAGGAACATTTTTGCCGGAATATATCCCCGATGAGCTTAAACCCAAAACAAAAGGCCCAACAAACTATGATGCCTATTATGATGCGCTTAAGAATGCAGAGATTGCCGTAATTGGAGGAAATCACTGGTTTAACGCAATGAAAGATACCAGTAAGCTGGCTTTGTTTCCAAAAGCCGGAATCCATTGGAGCTATTATGGTCTGGGGCTTGTATTTGACTCTGTTTTTAAACTTATCGAAAATCGCCTGAATCAGGAGTTTATCAATTTCGAAATGACCAACATAAAAGTCACCCATAAATTAAAATCACCTGACCGGGATTTGTGGGAAGGAATGAATATTATATTGCCGCCCGATGATTATCCAATGCCCTATCCTGAATTTAAATTTGAAATAAGCGATTCAAGCAAAATGCCAAGGGTGATCACGGTTGCAGACAGCTATTACTGGCAATGGTTTGGAGGAAATTACGCACTTAAAGGCTTCAGCGACAACAGTTTTTGGTATTATAACAATCAGATTTATTATCCTGACGACCGACCAACAAAAGAAAGAGCCTTGGTATCGCTGATGGATGCGGTGGTTCATACTGATGTGTTTTTGCTGCTGCAAACCGATGCCAATATGTATCGGTTTAGCTTTGATTTTATTGATGAACTCTATGAACTGCTTAAGGATGGAGGTATTGCCGAAATGAAAAAACAACAGGCTATTGTCGAAATAGCTAAAAATCTTCGTAAAAGCGAATCCATGATGCAAATGATTCGAGATAAGGCAAAAAAAAGAGGAGTCTCTGTTGAAGATATGATTTTACTCGATGCAGGCTGGATTTACGATTACAGACAAAAAGAAAACAATCCCTGATTTTATTCCTTCCAACTCAGCGTTTCAATAAAGTGATTCACATCTTTACGCAGGAAATTTATCACAGGTTTAAGTGAATCATTATTAGGTCGAATATTGAAATACAATGCCCCCCTAACGAAATGTCGGGTACTGTCTGTGAGGTAAAACTGTAAGGGTGAAGCCACACTTTTTCCCTGCACGCTAAAAAGCAATCCATACACTTTTCGTTCGGGATTAAGGATTAAACTATCCTGAATGGCACTGGCCTTTGGCAAATGCTTCATCAACATGGTGTGCATATCTTCGAGATAAACCGGCAGGTTGTTGTCAATTGATTTGTAACTGATATGCAGACTACCTTTAAATTGAGGATAGTCAATCGTTATCCAGTTTTTCTCCCAGGGTGATTCATCATCCGGATACAAGGCAGTATAATCAGGGAGTTCAAACTGATAAGCAGGGATGGTGTCGATCAGCGAATAAGCTTTTGCAGGGACATCAATGCGGAAAAATCCACGGGGCTTAGGTGCAAAATCTGATTCGCAGGAAGCAAACAGAAAAAATACCAATGATACCAACAACCAAAAGATTTTATACATTGGATGCTAACTTTCTGATTACTTTAATCTCTTTAATTCGACGTGCATCTGCATCGGTTACCTCAAAACTAAAATCCTTGCATTTTATTGTCATTCCACGCTCAGGAATCCTTCCTTCCAATTCGAGCAACAGGCCGGCAAGCGTATCCGATTCGCCCTGCACATTTTCAAAATAATGCTCGTCAAGCTTCATCACTTTACAAAAGTCGAGCAAACTGGTCTGCGCCTCAAAAACGGTAGTATTTTCATCAATCTCTTCATAAAAATCATCATCCGGTACTTTATCAAACTCGTCGCTGATATCGCCCACGATTTCTTCAATAATATCTTCCAGTGTAAGTAAACCTGAGGTGCCTCCATATTCATCTACCACAATGGCCATATGAATTTTCTTTTGTCTGAACTCCTGCAGCAAATCATTGATTTTCTTGTTTTCAGGAATAAAAAATGCAGGACGTATCAAAGGTTTCCAATCCAGTTCTTCCTGGTTTAAATAAGGCAGTAAATCCTTGATATACAAGATCCCTACCACCTTATCAAAACTCCCGTCGTAGGCCGGAATACGCGAAAATCCACTGTTGACAATCATCTCGAGCAATTCTTTGAAAGGAGCATGTATATCAATGGCCGTGATATTTACACGCGATTTCATAATACTTCGTGCTTCTTTCTCGCTAAAAGTGGCAATCCCTTTTAACATTTGCTTTTCTTCGGGAAGTGCTTGTTCATCAGAAGTGATATCAATGGCATCTGAAAGCTCGCTGATTGAAATATTTTTCATCCTTCGGCTCATTCTTCTTTCAATCAAGGTAGTTGAAGAAACAAGCAGAAAGCTAAACGGCCTGAAAAGGGCAACCATCACAAGCAGAGGACGAGCCATAAAAGTAGCAACTTTTAAAGGGTTTTTATTGGCAATTATCTTTGGAATTATCTCACCAATTAAAAGTATCAGCGAAGTAATGGCTACTATTTGTACCAAAAAGGCAATGATGGGATTTTCGGATAAATGAAACAAGCTGTGGGTTAGAAAACTGGAGAGAATAACAATCGCAACATTCACCAAATTGTTAACTATCAATATAGTAGCTAATAAGGTTTTAGGTTTTTCGCGATGAGACAGCACCACCTTACTCAGCTCCGATCCACTATTCTCGAGCAGGTGCAAATCTGAAGGTTTCAATGAAAAATAGGCTGTTTCGCTACCCGAAACCAGTGCAGAAAAAAACAAAAGTAATGCAAGTACCAATAGCCCAATAAGGGCAGAGGTGCTTAATCCGGTAAAATCTGTGTTAAGTAAAACAGCAATTATACTCGCATAGGGGTCAGGGTCAGGTGTGTCCAAAATCAATCAGTTTTGAATTTCGCAACAAAAATAAGAAAATACAGGATAATGCAAAAGTACTTAGCTGTTAATTCTAATTAAATTACCTGATAACCAGCCTAGAAGGGCAAATCATCTGATTCCTGCAAAGGATCAAAGTCTTTGTTTTCATTCTTTTCATTTGATGGAGCCGAATGCTCTTGTGATGCTGATGATTGTGCAGTGTTTTGATTGTTTCCTCCAGCATTGTAGCCCTCGCCACCGGAATTACTTTTGGAAATCAGGTTCATTTTCTCTGCCAGAATCTCCGTGATGTATTTAGTAACTCCTTGACCATCTGTGTATTGTCTGGTTCTTATCTTTCCTTCGATAAACATCAGATCACCTTTGGCATACACCCTTCGTTTTTCGTCAATATCATTAGCCAGGTTTCCCCAGGCTACCACATTGTGCCATTCGGTCTGATCCTGCCATTGTCCGTTTCTGTCGCGATAGCGTTCGCTAGTAGCAAGTGTAACAGTCATCTTTTTTCCACCGTTATCAAATGAAATCACTTCGGGATCTTTACCAAGTCGTCCGATTAAAATTACTTTGTTTAGTCCAGCCATTCTTTGTTAATTTTTAACAGTTATCAAATAAGTTTTCATTTTCTTGTAAAAACTGATCTATCAATCGGGGCAGGGGATATTTTCCGAGCTCCGTTTGCGAAACCAAAGATAGCGAATTATTTTTCAAATGCTCAAAACCCTTTTTGCATTTCACCACATAAAATTTTGCCGTCAGATGTTGGTGTGTAAGTATATGCTTCCTGATGTCGGGAATTGGAATTATTTCAGTTGCAACAGCTTTTATCGCAGTAAATAGTTGTTCGTGATCCAGTTCGGCTATCGACAAGATACGATCTGATTCAATGCATGGAAAATCATACAAGCCTTGCCACACATCACCCGAACCGCGGTACCTTAATAAGGTGTAACACTGTTGCTGTTCTTTCTGCAAAAAGATGAAATAATGCAGAAAACGTTTCCGGATTTTGATTCTATTTTTTTTCACAGGCAGCTGATCTACTTTTTTAAGCGCAAAGGCCAGGCATGAGCCTTGTAGGGGACAGGTTTGGCAATCCGGCTTTTTAGGCACACAGTGCAAAGCCCCAAATTCCATGATTGCCTGGTTAAACTCGCCTGGATTGTGTTTATCCAACACACTGTCTGCCATCATCCTGAATGTAGTTTTTGCAGCAGAAGAATCAATAGGCGTTTCTTCATTAAACAATCTTGATAATACCCTGAAAACATTACCATCTATCACAGCAACAGGCTCATCGAAAGCAATGGAAGAAATTGCAGCCGCCGTATAATCCCCTATTCCTCTTAATTTTTTCAATTCACCGGCTGATCTTGGAAATACACCATTATATTTATTCACAATCTCCTGTGCAGCAACCAGCATATTGCGGGCGCGCGAATAATAACCCAACCCCTGCCACATTTTAAGCACTTCCTGTTCTGATGCACTGGCTAGTTGATTCACATCCGGCCACTGTTCAACGAAACTCTTGTAGTACACAACCCCTTGATTTACACGTGTTTGTTGTAATATCACTTCTGAAATCCAAATGCGGTAAGGATCAGAAATTTCGCGCCATGGCAAATTACGTTTGTTATTCTTGTACCAAATCAATAAGGCTGCACTCACAGGGTTCATTGTCGAATTTATTTATATAGAGTAGTTTAGACATAAAAAAAAGTTAAAAGGCCTTTCCTTATAAGAAAAATGTTTTTAACTTTGCCGTCCAAATAAAATTCACATTTCTAATCTTTTAAAGTTTTAAAGATATGACAAAAGCAGAAATCGTAGCAGATATTGCTAACAAAACAGGTGTTGAAAAAGTAGCCGTTCAGGCAGTAGTTGAATCCTTCATGGATGTTGTTAAAAATGCCATGGTGAATGGTGAAAATGTTTACCTGAGAGGCTTCGGTAGCTTTACTATTAAGAGAAGAGCTGAAAAGACCGGAAGAAACATTTCCAAAAACACCACAATCATTATCCCTGCACACAACATTCCTGCTTTCAAACCTGCCAAAACCTTCGTTAATGAAGTTAAAGGCAGCGTAAAATAATTTTGTTCTATTCATTAAAATAAATTGTTATGCCAAGCGGGAAAAAAAGAAAAAGACACAAGATGGCTACCCACAAACGCAAAAAACGTTTGAGGAAGAACAGACATAAAAAGAAATAGTTTTATATGTCAATGAATACAGATAACACAATGTCGGAATTTGATCCGGCATTGTGTTATTCGATTTTATCATTTTTGTGCCGAACTCCACTCCAAATATCGTTTAATCAGGCTGTTTATTAGCAGCTACTCATTTAAAATAATAAAAAGTGAACAGGGAACTCATCATAGATTCTCGCGCTTCGGAGGTGGACATCGTTCTTTTAGAAGATAAACAATTAGTGGAGCTCCATAAGGAGCGCACTAACAACAACTACGTAGTAGGTGACGTATATCTGGGACGTGTTAAAAAAATCATGCCCGGCCTCAACGCCGCTTTTGTAGATGTTGGTTACGAAAAAGATGCCTTTTTGCATTACCTGGATCTGGGACCCCAGATTCGTTCTTTGAATAAATACACCAAGCTTGCACTCAATGGCAAACCTGCTCAGGTGAATATGGACAACTTCAGGCTGGAGCCTGATATCGAAAAAACCGGAAAAATCACACAGGTTCTGGCAACAGGAGCACAAATCCTTGTGCAAATCGCCAAAGAACCCATCTCCACCAAAGGACCCCGTATCTCGTCAGAAATTTCATTCGCCGGCAGATACCTCGTTTTGGTTCCTTTCTCGAGCCGGATTTCCATCTCACAAAAAATAAGAAGCAGCGAAGAGCGCAACCGCCTCAAAAGATTGATCCAATCCATCAAGCCTAATAATTATGGCGTGATCATTCGCACGGTTGCCGAAAACAAAAAAGTTGCCGAACTGGATGCTGACCTCAGGTCGCTGGTTGAAAAATGGGAAAAAACAACCCAAAAACTTCAAAATGCCAAGCCTCCTGTAAAAATTATCAGTGAGCTCGACCGCACCTCAGCCATTTTGCGCGATCTGCTCAATGAATCTTTCAACAGTGTGCACATCAATGACGGCACCTTGTTTGAAGAAACAAGAAATTTTATCCAGACGATAGCTCCGCAAAAGATTGATATCGTAAAGCTTTACAAGGGGAAAGCCCCCATTTTTGAGCATTTTGGTGTAGATAAACAAATCAAAGGCCTCTTCGGAAAAACAGTAACCATTCGCAGTGGTGTTTATCTGATTATAGAACATACCGAAGCCATGCACGTGATCGACGTAAACAGCGGTCATCGTGTGAACAAAGAAAACAGCCAGGAAGAAAATGCCCTGGAAGTAAATCTGGAAGCCGCCACAGAAATAGCGCGCCAGTTGCGATTACGCGATATGGGAGGTATTATCGTGGTTGACTTTATCGACATGCACGATGCCAAACACCGTCGCGAGTTGTATCAAAAGCTCAAAGACGAGATGGCACGCGATCATGCCAAACATACCATTTTGCCGCCCAGCAAGTTCGGATTGGTGCAGATCACCCGTCAACGTGTGCGACCTGAAATGAATGTGCAGGTCCTCGAAAGTTGTCCCGTTTGCGAAGGCACCGGAAAAATAAAGCCAAGCATCATCTTTACCGATGAAATAGAAAACAACCTGAAATACCTCTTGCAGGATCAAAACGAAAAAGCAATCACTCTTGCTGTTCATCCTTTTATTCATGCTTATCTCACCCGTGGTGTTTTCTCTATCCGACGTAAATGGGCATGGAAATACAAAAAAACTGTTCGGGTTAAAGCTATGGCAAATTACCACATGCTTGAATACAAGTTCTTTAGCTTGAATAACGACGAAATAAAAATTTAACACCTAGTAAACGACAGCAAAAATTCTTCATGGAAACAGTATTAAGCGGTATTCGACCTACAGGCAAACTACATCTCGGCAATTATTTTGGTGCTGTTAAAAACTTTGTGAAGATGCAGGAAACGCATAATTGCTTTTTCTTTATCGCTGATTATCACTCGCTTACTACACACCCCAAACCTGAAGATCTGCATGGTAACGTAAAGCATGTGTTGGCCGAATATCTGGCCGCCGGACTTGATCCTGAAAAAGCTACTTTATACGTCCAAAGTGATCTTCCGGAGATTGCCGAATTATATCTTTTCCTGAACATGAATGCCTATCTGGGTGAGTTGGAGCGCGTTACAACCTTTAAGGAAAAAGCCCGCAAACAACCCGAAAATGTGAATGCCGGTTTGCTTACTTACCCCACCCTGATGGCTGCTGACATCATTATCCACAAAGCTGATAAGGTACCTGTAGGTAAGGATCAGGAGCAAAATCTGGAGATGTCCAGAACTTTTGCCCGTCGCTTCAATCGCATGTACAAGGAGGATTATTTCCCTATTCCTCAAGCATTTAACTTTGGTGAACAACTGGTTAAAATTCCGGGACTGGATGGCAGCGGAAAAATGGGTAAGTCAGAAGGCGAGAGCAATGCTATCTTTCTGTCGGACGAACCAAAAGTGATTCGAAAAAAGGTGATGCGTGCTGTTACTGATAGCGGCCCAACGGAGCCCAACCAGCAAAAAGCCGAACCCATCGAAAATTTGTTTTCGCTCTTAAAAGTGGTATCCAAACCGGATGTTGTTACACATTTTGATGAAGCCTACAACAACTGTAGAATCCGCTATGGCGATCTGAAAAAACAACTTGCCGAAGATATTATTATCTTTACAGAACCCATACGCGAAAAAATCAATTCCCTGCTGGGAGATGAAACTGCAATCAGCATGGCAGCTCGTCTGGGTGCTGAAAAAGCACACGAAAGTGCACGTAAAACAATTCGGGAAGTACGGGAAATTATTGGTTTCAGGCCTTTATGACAAAAAATCTGCTTATGAGCGAAAAATGGAAATCGCAATTTAACAGTTTTGTTACCCTGCTGTTGCGGCTGGGATTTGTATCCTACCTTCTTTTTACAGTGTATCCATACATCAGTAATCCCGGATTTGAAAGTGAGTTTCCAAATTGGATCATTCGCTGGGGATTGATCATTTTGCTCGGAGCCGTTTTTTTGCTCTCTATGGTAATGAAAAGATCCAATTTCTTTCGTTACGGTTTTTTTATTGTACTGATAGCAGCTGCTTTTAACCTTTTCGTTGTATTTCTAAAACCCGGAGCATTAAGTTATTCGCTGGTACATTTTTATGTCATTGTCACTGCCGTTTATTTTGTGTCAAGAGACATCCGCCATGATGCAAACATCAAAAGAAAGCATCACAAAAACCGTGATAAAAATCACTAAAGATTTATGCCCAAAAATATTTCTACTGCCATACCTGTCGAAAGAGCTGTTTTGGTTGCTATTGCCACGCAACAACAATCCAAAGAGAAAACAGACGAATACCTTGACGAACTGGAATTTTTAATCGAAACAGCTGGGGGTGTGCCAGTTGCTCGTTTCATTCAGGCACTGGATAAACCCAATGTGGCTACTTATGTTGGAACAGGAAAACTGGAAGAAATTGCACAATATGTAAAAGTCGAAAATATTGATCTGGTGGTATTTGACGATGAACTCGGCTCGTCACAATTGCGCAATATCGAGAAAGCTCTCCAGGTAAAAATCCTCGATCGTACCAATCTGATTCTGGATATTTTTGCCAAACGTGCCCACACCGCTTACGCCAAAACTCAGGTAGAGCTGGCTCAATACCAATATCTTCTGCCCCGGTTAACACGCATGTGGACTCACCTTGAACGACAAAGGGGAGGAATTGGTTTAAGAGGCCCTGGTGAAACAGAAATTGAAACCGACCGACGCATCATCAGAGACAAAATCAGTCTTTTGAAAAAACGATTGGAAGAAATCGATGTGCAACAAGCCGTTCAGCGCAAAAACAGAGGGAAACTCATCCGTGTTGCACTTGTTGGTTATACCAATGTTGGTAAGTCAACCATTATGAATCTACTGAGTAAATCTGAGGTTTTTGCAGAAAACAAACTCTTTGCAACACTTGACACCACAGTGCGCAAGGTAGTGGTCGATAATCTGCCATTCTTACTATCCGATACAGTTGGTTTTATCCGAAAACTACCTCATAATCTGATTGAGTCGTTCAAATCCACTTTGGACGAAACCAGAGAGTCCGATGTACTGCTGCATATCGTTGATATTTCGCATCCTGATTTTGAATCGCAGATTGAAACAGTGAACGAAACACTGGCAGAAATTGGAGCCGGAAACAAAAAGACCATCATGGTTTTCAATAAGATTGATGCCTACAGTTGGGAAGAAAAAGAGACTGACGATTTGAGCCCTGAAACCGCACATAACCTCTCGCTGGAACGCTTGCAAAGCTCCTGGATTTCCAGAACAAATAACAATTGTATCTTTATTTCGGCCAAAAACAAAACTAATTATCAGGAATTCAGGGCACTGCTCTACAAAGAAATCCGTGATATGCACGCTATCCGTTATCCTTACGATGAGTTCCTGTATTGACCTGCCATGCCAGCCAAAATTTTGTCCTAATTTTGCTTCATGCAATTCATCGACACACATACCCATCTCTATCTCGAAGATTTTGATCACGACCGCAAGGAAATGATTAACAGAGCTCTTTCGCGGGGCATCCATCGTTTTCTGCTTCCTAATATTGATCAGGATTCAGTGAAACCCTTATTGCAACTTTGTGAAGATTTTCCGGCTAACTGCTTTCCAATGATAGGCTTGCATCCTACCTCGGTGAATGAGGATTGGCTGAAACAACTTTCTCATTTTGAGGAACAATTAAAAAATCATCCAGAAACTTTTATTGCCATCGGCGAAATCGGGTTGGACTTTTACTGGGATAAGAGCTTTGCCACACAACAACTCGAAGCACTTCGCATGCAATTTGATTGGGCAAAACAAATGCAAAAACCAGTCGCTATTCATACCAGAGAGGCTTTTCCGGACATGCTGACCGAAATAGAAAAAGCTCAAAATGGCAGTTTAAAAGGTGTACTTCATTGCTTTACAGGAACGCTGGAAGAAGCAAAAAAAGCTGTTGACCTGGGTTTCTACCTGGGAATTGGCGGTGTTTTGACTTATAAAAAATCAAGCTTGCCCGAAGTTGTGAAACATTTGCCCGTTGAACGACTAATCCTTGAGACGGATGCACCTTTTCTGCCGCCTGTGCCCTATCGTGGCAAGCGAAACGAGAGTGCCTTTCTCTTTGAAACTGCTGCAAAACTTGCTGCTACACTTGAAATAGATATAGATACCCTGGCAAAAATTACCACACGAAACGCAAACGAATTATTTAATCTTCCAACAAAATGAACCAGGAACAAAACACCTCTTTATTGGTAATTTATACCGGCGGAACCATTGGCATGACTCAGGATCCGATAAGCGGAGCATTAACTCCTTTCAATTTTAACAACATCTACGAGCAGCTTCCGGTTTTGCGGGATTTTGGGTATCATATTGATTTTCATTCATTTGATTCGTTGGTAGATTCTTCCAATATGAAGCCGGAGTTTTGGATTAAGCTGGCACGAATGATCGAAAAACACTACGAAGATTACGATGGTTTTGTGGTGTTGCATGGCTCTGATACCATGGCCTATACCGCATCAGCCTTGAGTTTTATGCTCGAAAACCTGAATAAACCAGTTGTTTTTACCGGCTCACAATTGCCGATGGGAGTAATCAGGACAGATGGCCGCGAAAACTTTCTGGCTGCCATCGAAATTGCAGCTGCCAAAGAGGACGAGCTGGCAATCGTTCCTGAAGTGAGTATCTATTTCGAAAATCATTTGATGCGTGGCAATCGCACCACAAAATTCAATGCCGAACATTTTAATGCCTTTGTAAGTGGCAATTATCCTTTGCTTGCCGAAGTAGGAGTCCACATCAAATACAACAAAAACAACATCATAAAACCAAATTTCAAAAAGCTGAAGATACACAGCTCACTCGATTACAATGTGAGCATCCTGAAACTTTTTCCAGGCATCAGTGAGTCAGTAGTAAAAAGCACCCTCGAAATCCCTGGTTTAAAGGCACTCATCCTGGAGACTTTTGGATCGGGCAATGCTCCCACCGATCCCTGGTTCATTAATGCATTAAAAGAGGGAATTCAAAAAGGATTAATCATTCTTAATGTAACCCAATGTAAATCAGGCTCTGTTGAATTAGGTCGCTACGAAACCAGCCTCGAACTACAACGCATTGGTGTGGTAGGTGGATATGATATTACAACAGAATCGGCTCTGGCCAAATTGATGTATCTGATAGGAGAAAATTATCCACACGATAAAATAATACGCTTGCTGCAACAATCGATAAGAGGTGAAATGACTGTTGAAAATAAATGATCAGATAGGCTGATATCTGTAACCGAAACCAGTTAATTTACTCATCAAAAAACATTAGCTTTGTTGCCCAAATGCGAAATGTATAAACCAAATTCTTATGAAGAAATTTAGCCTCGTCATATTGACGTTATTGTTCAGCATTACTATAATAGCTGACGAATTAGTTTTTATTCCTGTTACTAACCAGGTTGACTTAAAATCCTATATCGAAAATCCTGCCATCAATGTACACCATATCGGTCAGGATTTTGTGATTGCCAGTACGAAAGCTCAAGTAGCTCGCATGGCAACAGTTTTAGATCAAACCGCTTGGGAAACAGGCGAAAATTATTTCATCATCTATGGACATCCGGATGATTTGGAAGCTCATTTCAGCTTCAATCAAATAGCGGCTACCAGGCTTTATTCAAATGAACATTTTTCGGTAGTTCAAATTGGAGCATCCAAAACATCCTCGCTCAAGCCTTTTAAAAATGATGGTATGGTGCAAATCCACCAAACGGTTGCCAGTTGGCCAAAATCCATCGAACTACTATCACAAAGAAGCTTTGATCCGGATCCTTTTGTTGTTTCTTTGTTAGAAGAAGTAGATGCAAGCAACATCACAGCTATCATTCAGCATCTCGAGAATTATGGCACACGCAATGCCTACTCAAGCCAGAGTGTAGAGGCTCAAAACTGGATCAAACAAGAATTTGAAGCACTTGGACTTGCTGTTGAGTTGCAGGATTTTAATATGCCTTCGGGGAGTGCAAGCGACAATGTAATAGCAACTCTCACAGGCACAAAATACCCGGAAGAGTATGTTGTTTGTGGTGGACATTATGATTCGTACAGCAATGGCGGAGATGCTCCGGGTGCCGATGATAATGCTTCCGGAACAGCTGGTGTACTCGAGATGGCAAGGATTTTAAGTCAATATACTTTCGACCGGACGATTATTTTCTGTGCTTTTTCTGGTGAAGAATACGGTTTGTACGGAAGTGCGGCCTATGCACAATCTGCTGCGCAGCAGGGAATGGATATACATGGCTATTTCAATCTTGATATGATCGGGTATCTACAAAATGGAAGTTACATCCACACCGATCTGATTTATCCTCCTTCTGCTCAGGAACTTGCTAATTTTTATATGGAGGTATCAGGTGTTTATCTTCCTGATTTTCCTATTGAACAAGGCATGTTGGTAGGTGGCGACAGCGATCATACTTCATTTAACAATAACGGTTATATGGGTATTTTCCCTTTCGAAGACGGTGATGATCACAGCCCTTACATCCACACTTCGAACGACCTGATTGGTCCAAGTTATAACAACGAAGAACAAGCAAAAATTTTCACTCAGGCATCGCTGGCTTCAATAGTTACCATGGCCAACAGGCTCAATCCACCCCGCAATCTGGTTGCAATTCCAGGCGATTCAAAAGTTAGTCTGGAATGGGCACCACTGATTGATGCCGCCTACTTCAGGATTTACAGAGACAATGCCTTGGTTGACTCAACAGTTGCAACTTCCTATTTAGATGAAGGCCTGGAAAACCTAGCACTGTACACCTATTACATAACCGCAATTTACGAAGAAAATGGAGAAGAATCTTATCCTTCAAATAGTGTAAGTGTTACTCCTGCTCCGCCATTGGCACTGCCACTCTTTATTGATTTCGAAAACGGGCTGCCTTATTGGGAACTAACTGGAGATTGGGGACTTAGCACTGCCGAATATTATTCGAGCAATCATTCATTAACCGAAAGCCCTGTGGGAGATTACACCAATTCGACAGAAACTACAGCTACGCTCAACGCATTGGATATGAGCGATATGACTGCCTCCACGCTTTCTTTCTGGACAAAGTTTAACCTGGAAACTGATTATGATTATATGTATCTGGAAGTTACTACCAACGGATTGAATTGGACTATCCTGGAAACTTTCAACGGAAATCAAAACAGCTGGGTACAGAAGTTTTATGATCTTGAAGATTACCTTGGCCTCCCTTATGTTCAGCTTCGTTTCAGATTTGTTAGCGACGTTTACGTTACCGAAGAAGGGATGTTTATTGACGACATAGAAATAACCTCGACTTATGTTGGCCTGCCAGAAACGGGTATAATCCAGAAGTTATTTCCAAATCCGGCATACGATAAGCTCCATATTGAAGGGATTATCTCCTCAAATATGCAATTTTTCATCTATAACACTTTAGGAAAGCTAGTGAAATCAGGTGTTTTAAACGATTCAGAAAATGGCATAAATATTTCTGATCTGAGTGCAGGATCCTATGTTTTAAGACTATCTGACGGCTTAAATGAAAGTGAACATCAGTTTTTGGTCAGTAAACTTAGGTAGCCTGTTTTCAACAGAAATTTAGAATGAATTAAAACTAAAGATAAGGCAAGCAGAATCCTTCTGTAATCTTAAAAAAAGTGTAATTTTGGCCTCTGTTTTTAGCTTTCGCTAAAATACATCGTTCTGTAGAGGCAATGGAGAGGTGGCCGAGTGGTTGAAGGCGCACGCCTGGAAAGTGTGTATACTCCAAAAGGGTATCGCGGGTTCGAATCCCGCCCTCTCCGCAATAATTTTTGGTTAAAATACAAATAGCACATAATGTTCTCTTGTTTTTTTTGATATTATTCATACTTTTGTTGATCGTGAATTCTATTTAACCAAAATAATATTAACCACTCAAACGGAGTTTAAAGTAGTAATCAACATCATTTTTAACTATGAAAAAAATCATTGCTTTACTAACAATCGCAGGCATAATCACCTTTGGTGCCAGCACAATCATGTTTGCACAGGATTCAGACCCTGATACTACAACACAAGATACCACAGCAGTGGTAGAAGAAGTTGTTGCAGCAGAAACTGTCGAAATGCAGGCAGAACCAGAAAGACCACAAACTTTTCACGAAGTTTTGAAAGAAAAATTCATCGAAGGTGGTCCGGAATTTATGGGTATTGTTTTGCTCACCCTCATTTTTGGTCTTGCTATCAGCATTGAAAGAATAATCTATTTAACGCTTAGCACAACCAACACCAAGAAATTGCTCACTTCTATCGAATCAGCACTCGATAGCGATGGTGTGGATAAAGCAAAAGAAATCTGCCGCAACACCCGCGGTCCTGTCGCCAGCATCTTCTATCAGGGTTTGCTACGCTACGATTCGGGCGTGGAAGAGGTTGAAAAATCAATCGTTTCCTATGGCTCAGTTATCACCGGCCGCCTGGAAAGTGGTGTAAGCTGGATTTCTCTGTTTATCGCCCTGGCTCCTATGCTTGGTTTTATGGGTACTGTAATCGGTATGATCCAGGCCTTTGACGACATTGCTGCCGCTGGTGATATTTCTCCCCAGATTGTTGCAACAGGTATCAAAGTAGCCCTTTTGACTACTGTATTCGGTCTTATCGTAGCGATTATTCTTCAAATTTTCTACAATTATATTGTATCGAAAATTGATAATCTGGTAAACGATATGGAAGACAGTTCCATTACCTTTATTGACATTATGAACAAATACACCAAAAAATAATAACTATGGTTGACAAACTATCAAAATACGTAAGCTGGGTGCTTTATGTGTTGATGGCCGTGTCAGCAGTATTGGCTGTGCTGTTCTACATGGAATCAATTGAATCATCCAAGTTTTTGCAGTGGAGTTACATACTGATGATCTCTGGAGTAGTTATTGCTATTGCATCTCCAATTTATGGGCTTATCCTGGCTCCAAAGAATGCCATCAAGCTATTGGTAATTCTTGTTGTGGTAGCCATATTAGGCTTTATTGCTTATAGCATCGCAGGAAATACCTATAGCGACACGAAACTGGAACTACTCAAGATCACGGAACAAACCTCACGCAATGTAGGTATGGGGATTATTTTTACCTATATCGCTTTTGCCGTTGCCTTGCTGGCAATTGTATTCTCGAGTGTATTAAAAATCTTTAAATAATCAATTATGGCTAGAAGAGCATCCCCCGAAATCAATGCGGGCTCAATGGCTGATATTGCATTCCTCTTGTTGATTTTCTTTTTGGTGACAACAACTATGGATGTGGATACCGGTATTACACGTCGGCTCCCTCCTCCGGTTGAAAACCCTGATGAAGACATCAAGATTAAAGAAAGAAACATCCTGAATGTTCTGGTAAATAAAAATGACCGCCTTTTGGTTGATGGAAAAATCGGCGATATCTCAACTTTAAAAGATGTTGCCAAAAGGTTTATGGTTCCGGTATATCCTGATAATCCGGATTACCCTGAAACGGAACTAAAAACCATTGATCTGCTTGGCGAGATTCATACCAGTAAAGGCGTTATTTCATTGAAAAATGACCGGGGCACATCTTATGAGATGTACATCATGGTTCAAAATGAGCTGGCAAGAGCCTTTAACGAACTGAAGGATGAAATGGCACAGAAACATTTTGGTACCCGTTTTAGCAGTCTCATTAATGAGGATGAAATAAAAGCCATCAATGAAGCTGTGCCTGTGCGTATTAGTGAAGCTGAACCCGAAGATATAGGAGATAGGTAATATGTCAAAATTCAAGACAAAAAAAGGCAAAGGTTCACCGGCAATTAATACTTCCTCATTGCCTGATATCATTTTTATGTTGTTGTTTTTCTTTATGGTTACTACCGTGATGAGAGAGGTTACCTTACGCGTAAAAATAAGACTGCCGCAAGCTACAGAAGTTCAAAAGCTGGATAAGAAATCTCTTGTGATGTATATTTATATGGGACCACCAACAAATGCAACTCTTTATGGCACTGAATCACGTATTCAGCTCAATGATCAGTTTGCCCGCGTTGAAGATGTTCCGGAATTTATTGCACGCGAACGCGAAGCCCGTAACGAAGCCGACCGTAACTTCCTTACAACTTCGCTCAAAGTCCACAGCGAAACCAAAATGGGTATCGTAACCGATGTAAAACAAGAATTGCGAAAAAGCGGTGCATTCCGTATCAATTACTCTACTCTGAAAGGTCAGAATTAAAACCTGACAAAAATGAATTAAGAAAGGCATTGACCAGATCAGTGCCTTTTTTTGTTTTGAGTGGGTTAATTCACTGCATTGGTAGTGGATAAAAATATCCGTTTTGCATAAACAATGCCTGCAACAACTAGCAGCAAACTAAAAATAACCAACCACATAGCTTCAGATGCACCAAAGTTCTCCATCTCTATATCGATAAATCCGTTATGGTTTAAATAGTAAACGATAACTGCGGTGCCATTATTTACAAAATGCATCAGAATCGGAAGCCAAAGTGATCTGGAATAGTAAAAATAATACCCCAAAAACAACCCTAAAACCACACGGGGCAAAAGTCCATAGAATTGCAAATGCATCAACCCGAAGAGAAGTGAAGCCAAAATAATTCCGATGTGTGCATTCCTAAACAAACGAATCAACAAGGGCTGTAGCGCACCTCTAAACACCAATTCCTCACCAATAGCCGGAATCACAGCCATCATAAACAAATTAAACGCCAAACCTGAAATAGAAGTAATCTGCAAAAAACGCTCGCTCAACTCCGCCGCCTGCTCTTCTTTAGTAAGCATCCATTGTTCCAACGAAGCCATTGATTCAGGCAAGTGCAACTGACTATTCCATTCTCCCAGAAAATGTATCAGCGGCAAACTTACAAACATGGTGATAACACCAAATAATACAACTTCAGTGTTTTTTAAGCCTTTAAAACCCAGCGATTGCAAGGGCCTGCTATTTGTAAGCCAGGCGTAGAACAAGGGCGGAAAAACAAACAAGCCCAACTGACCACTGAGCTGCATCAAACGGGCAATTTGCAATTCCCGGGTACTTTCCTGATCGAGTATAAGCATATCAACAGGAAGTCCGTAAAAGATAGCAGTCAGTGCTAAACCTGTCAACATGCCAAGCAAAGCACCTAAGAGCAATAAGCCCAACAAAATAAACAACTTAAAGGCAGAAGAAGTCTGCTCAAAAACAGCTAACATCATACAGCTTATGTGGGATTCATATCCAGAATGCGCAAAGTTAGTATTTTTGCAGGCTCAATTATTATTCAAAAAGAATACTGTGATTAAAATCGGTAATATTAAACTTGAAGAATTCCCTGTTTTACTGGCGCCCATGGAAGATGTGAGCGACCCGCCTTTCAGGTATGTGTGCAAGATGTTTGGTGCCGATATCATGTACACCGAATTTATATCTTCTGAAGGTTTGATCAGAGATGCTGCTAAAAGTGTAAAAAAACTGGATTTTAATGAATTTGAACGCCCAATAGGAATTCAGATTTTTGGCCACGACATTGATTCGATGGTAAAGGCAGCACTTTATGCCGAGAGTGTTTCACCCGATATTATTGACATCAACTTTGGCTGTCCGGTAAAAAAAGTGGCTTCAAAAGGAGCCGGTTCGGGTATTATGAATGATATCCCAAAAATGGTTGCCATGACTGAAGCTGTGGTAAAAGCAGTAAAACTTCCGGTAACTGTTAAAACCCGTCTGGGTTATGACGAAAACAGAAAAGATATCGTAGAGATTGCCGAAAAATTACAGGATGTTGGCATACAAGCACTCACTGTTCACGGACGACTCAGAACCACCCGTTCCAGTGTGCCAGCCGACTGGACCTTAATCGGGAAGGTGAAAGAAAACCAACGGATGCACATCCCTGTTTTTGGCAATGGAGATGTGATTGACGGGCCATCTGCTAAATTTTTCAAGGACAGCTTTGGCGTGGATGGATTAATGGTTGCAAGAGGAAGTTATGGCAATCCCTGGATTTTTCATGAAATCAAACATTACCTGAAGACGGGAGTATTACCTGAAAAACCAGATATTCACGAGCGGGTTCGAATCAGTAAAATACAACTAGAACGTTCCATTGACTGGAAAGGCGAACGGCAGGCATTGATGGAAATGCGCAAGCACTGGAGCGACTATTTTAAAGGATACCCTAACTTCAAAGCCTTCAGAATAAAAATGATGCAGATTGAAGATGCAGCACCCATGTTTGCATTACTGGATGAAATAATTGGCTATTATGACGGATTTGATTTTGAAAAACATGCAACAGATACCGATGCTATTTCAGATCTTCCTTCAACCTGCCATCCGTAAATAAATCTCTTAATCGAACAGGCTTTTCAAGGTGATAGGTCTGGAAGCCAAGCTTACGTGCCGATTCGATATGTTCGAGTGTGTCGTCGATGAATAAAGTTTCTTCGGGAAGCATCTTATGCTGATCCAAAACAAACTCAAAGATCTCCGGATTAGGCTTGCTTAGATGCAAATCGAATGAGAAATATGCTTTGTGGAAAAGCTGATCAAATTCCCGATAGCCAAATCTGAGTTGCAAATCTCTAACATACACATCATAATGAATTTCATTCGAATTGCTCAACAGAAAAATATTATAATGCGATTTTGCCTGCTCAATGACTTTTATTCGCTCTTTTGGAATATCGAGCAATAAAGCATTCCATGCATCGTCAATACGCTGATCACTAGCATCGAGCTTCAAAAAATTTCTGATCTTGTTTCGAAAAGTTTCTGGTGTTAAAATGCCCCGCTCAAACTTGCCCATGATCTGATCTTTAAATTCAGGTTGTTCGAGTAGTTCAACTTCATTAAAACCTAATTTTTTGAGTTCGTTCAAGGTTTGAACCGGATCAATGTCTAACACTACACCACCAAAATCGAAAATGATATTTTTCACAGCCTTGAAGTTTTTCATAAGGAAAATTTTTTGTTGCAGAAATAAGAAGCAAATATGTAACTTTGCAGCTTCAAAAAAAAGGAATCTGTGTTTTTTCCTATAAAAAAAATGCAAATTCAGGGCCTATAGCTCAGTTGGTTAGAGCAACTGACTCATAATCAGTAGGTCCCAGGTTCAAGTCCTGGTGGGCCCACAAAATTAAAAAGCTGTTTTAATAAATAATTGAAACAGCTTTTTTGTTTTATCTCAATATGATAAACTATCCGCCAAATCATCTTTTAAACTAAGTTTAAACTTGATACTCTTTAAGACTATCAATGGAATGTATATTAAATGTCCAACGCAAATCACAGCAAGATGTTAAACACAAAAACCCGTACTTTTGCAAACCCATAACTATTATGACAATGCAATTAGTAATTCAAAGATGGTTTTTCATATTAGTTTCTATCACGCTACTTGCAAGCTGTAGTACAGGAAATAAACTTACAAAACCTCAGCAGGCACAACAGGCGTTTGAACAAGGCAAACTACAGGAATCACTTTCATTATATGAAGAATTAATAGCTGCCGATGAGGCTTCGGGATCAGTGGCCGAAAAAAACCACTACGAACAGGCTGCCGAAGTAGCTGAAGTACTTGGCCTCTCAGATAAAGCTGAATCGTATTACAAACTTGCGATTTACCACAAAACCGCCAGTCCGGAAGTTTACCAAAAACTGGGAAAACTGTATCGTGAGCAGGGAAATATTTCAAAAGAATCTGGTGTTTTGGAACCGTTGGAACAACAATTTCCTGAAAGCAAAGCAGCCAAAGCAGAGCGCACCCGCCTTTTTGAAATCTACACCGAAACTGCCCAATGGAAAAAAGCCATTGATTTGTGGCCACCCAATCCGCAAGCCCAACAAGATGAACACTTGCTTACTGCCTATTTTGACGCAAAACAACAAAGCGAACAAACCGAAGGACTGGATAAAATTGCTTTGCAACTTCTCAGTCTCAACCCAACACATACAGAGGCCAGAAGTTGGCAAGCCATTCAATTATATGATAAGGCTGAAGCCCGTTATCAAAAAGAAGTTCAGGATTATGAAAACAACAAAACCCGCAAACAGTACAACATCATGCTGAAGGGGTTGGACGCTTCAACAGCAGATTTTAAGAAAGCACTTCCCTTGTTCGAAAATCTTTACAGAGAAACACAAAATAAACGATTTGCTTTGTATATCGCTAATATTTATGCCCGTTTTGGTGATGCCGCCAATGCAGAAAAATACCGCAAACTCAGTCAATAAAATTATACCATGAGCGAATTATTAAATGATCAGCCCCAAAGAACAGAAATCAGCAGCCTGGGAGAATTTGGTCTTATTGATTACCTCACCAAAGGCATTTCACTGGCGAACGAAAGCACCAAGTTTGGCGTTGGAGATGATGCAGCTGTGATTGACCACAACGGATTTCAAACCCTTGTTTCTGTCGATTTATTGGTTGAGGGAGTACATTTTGACCTCACTTATACCCCTTTAAAACATCTGGGCTACAAAGCCGCCATTGTCAATTTTTCGGACATGGCAGCCATGAATGCCATTCCAACGCAAATTGTTATAGGTCTGGCTGTTTCAAACCGTTTTTCACTTGAGGCTATCGAAGAGATTTATGCTGGAATTAAACTGGCCTGCGAAAAATACAAGGTAGATCTCGTTGGTGGTGATACCACGAGCAGTCTTTCCGGATTAATGCTTTCCGTAACCGTTATGGGGAAAGCAAAAGCGGCAGATATTTGTTATCGTAAAGGAGCCTCCGAAAACGATCTGATTTGCGTGAGTGGTGATTTGGGAGGTGCCTATATGGGACTGCTTTTGCTCGAAAGAGAGAAAGCCGCTTTTAAAGCCAATCCTGACGTACAGCCTGATTTGCAAGGATTTGATTATGTGCTTCAGCGTCAGTTGAAACCCGAAGCAAGACTCGACATCAACGAAGCCCTTCAAAAAGCCGGTATCAAACCCACTTCGATGATTGACATTTCGGATGGTTTGGCCTCCGAAATAAAACACCTCTGCAAGGCGTCGAAGCTGGGTTGCCATATCTATGAAGAAAAAATCCCGATCGATATCACCACTGCAGGTGTGGCTGAGGAGTTTAATATGATTCCTTCCATTGCGGCTTTAAATGGTGGCGAAGATTATGAATTACTTTTTACGGCCCCAATAAAAGAACACGACAAAATTACAGCCATTCCGGGTGTTACAATTATCGGACATATGACAGCCAGCGAAGGCGAAGAAGTGATGATAACACCTGACAATCAATACATCAGCTTGCAAGCGCAGGGCTGGGATGCTTTGAGACAAAAAACTGCTGAATAGAAAATCTAATTTTTAACCTGCTATATGGAGTTTACAGATAAAAATAAACATCTGCAGGATAAAATAGCTGTAATCCCCAATAATCCAGGCGTTTATCAATACCTGGATGAAAGGGGTGCCATTATTTATGTGGGCAAGGCCAAAGATTTACGCAAGCGTGTGATGAGTTATTTCAGCAAACAGCAAACAGGTAAGCTACGTGTGTTGGTTCGCCGGATTCGCGACATCAAATTCATAGTAGTGGATTCTGAAACAGATGCCCTATTGCTCGAAAATAACCTGATAAAAAAGTTTCAGCCACGATACAATGTACTCCTCAAAGACGACAAAACTTTTCCCTGGATCTGCATCAAAAATGAGCCCTTCCCACGGATTTTCTCCACCCGAAATATCCTCCATGACGGCTCTTCATACTACGGCCCCTATGCTTCAGTAAAAATGATGAACACCCTGCTCGATCTGATCCGGCAGCTCTATCCCATCCGTACATGCAGCTTAAACCTAAAGCCGCAATTCATTGCACAGCAGAAATATAAAATCTGTCTGGAATATCACATTGGCAATTGCAGAGGCCCCTGCGAAGGCCTGCAAACCGAAGCCGAATATG
Organism: Bacteroidales bacterium UBA6229; assembly: GCA_002440975.1. Classification (GTDB taxonomy): domain Bacteria; phylum Bacteroidota; class Bacteroidia; order Bacteroidales; family F082; genus UBA5536. The sequence continues at coordinate 16,803 of DJWN01000025.1, read as the reverse complement.
ATGTGATGATCAAAGACATCAGAGAAATCATCAAAGGCAATATCCAACTGGTTATCCGGCAGATGAAAAGCCTGATGATGGATTTTGCTGAAAAAATGGAGTTTGAAAAAGCTCAGGCCGTAAAAGAGAAAATTGAAACACTGGAACGTTACCGCAGCAAATCTACCATTGTGAGTGCTACTGTGCATGATGTGGATGTGTTTTCGCTGGTTGATCATGGGGCTTCTGTTTTTGTGAATTACCTCAAAGTGATTGAAGGTGCCATTGTGCAATCGCATAGTGTTGAACTCAAACGCAAGCTGGATGAGAGTGCGCAGGATTTGTTAACCCTTGCCGTGACCGACATCAGAAAAAGACTGGAAAGCACCTCAAAGGAAATTGTGCTGCCCATGAGGCTGACATTTGAACCTGAAAATACAAAAATCACCATCCCGCAAAAAGGCGACAAAAAACATCTCCTCGAACTTTCGGAACGCAATGCCAAACATTTTGGGATGGAAACCGAAAAACGGCGCAGCCTGATTGATCCCGAGCGGCATCAAAAACGCATCCTCAGCCAATTGATGAACGACCTGCGAATGCCCGTACCGCCAAAAACCATCGAATGTTTTGATAACTCCAATTTCCAGGGCGACTATCCTGTGGCAGCCATGGTGCAGTTTGTAAATGCCAAACCCAATAAAAAAGGCTACCGGCATTTCAACATCAAAACGGTTGAAGGGCCAAATGATTTTGCTTCCATGGAAGAAATCATTTTTCGACGCTACAAAAGATTGCTTGATGAAGAAAAGCCACTGCCGGAATTAATAGTTATTGATGGTGGCAAAGGACAGCTCAGTGCTGCCGTAAAATCGCTGGAGAAACTTGATTTGCGGGGTAAAATCACCATTATCGGCATTGCAAAAAGACTGGAAGAAATTTATTTTCCGGAGGATAGTTTGCCATTATATATTGACAAACGTTCCGAATCGCTTAAACTTATTCAACAAGTACGCGATGAAGCTCATCGCTTTGGGATAACCCATCATCGCAAGCAATTTGAAAAAGGAGTGATCAAATCTGAGCTCACCAGCATCGAAAGCATTGGTCACAGCACAGCTCAAAAGCTGCTGTGGAAGTTTAAGTCCGTTAAAAAGATTAGCACTAGCTCACTGGAAGAACTCGAAAAAGTAGTTGGCAAAGCCAAAGCTGACATTATTTTCAGACATTTTCATCCATAAAAAAACTGCCTGAAGAATCAGGCAGTCTTTCTTTTAAAATTCTCATGTAAGTTTATTGGAGAGTAAAGCGTACCGGGAGGTTGAATGAAACCCTCACCGCTTTACCACGCTGACGTCCCGGTGTCCATTTAGGCATGGCTTCAACCACCCGAACAGCTTCTTCATCACAACCTCCGCCAATACCACGAAGCACTTTTACATTCGAAACTGATCCATCGGGCTCTACTACAAAGTTCACAAAAACCCTGCCCTGGATACCACTTTCGCGTGCCATGGCCGGATACTTGATATTTTTGGCAATGTACTCCATCATCTTGGTCTGACCGCCCGGAAATTCAGGCATCGACTCTACCACTGTAAAGATTTCGGCCTCAACAACTTCTTCCTCTTCCATTACCGGTGGAACATACACCTCAATCTCTGTACTCTGATCTACTTCCACATCAATTTCAATCTCATCTTCTACTTCCACATCATCTTCTACCACCTGAAGCACGGTTACCTGCTTTGGTGGTGGTGGTGGTGGTGGTTTTACCTTTTGCTCTGTAATTGGGATGATTTCTTCCGGAATATCTTCAATACTGCGCTCCATCAAATCGAGGGTACGCTTGTCGTAACTGCGATACTCAAAAGCAAAAAACACTACGGCCAGCGCAACGATCAATCCGATCTGACGCATCAGCACTTTTTTGTTTTCAAGATCTGCTTTTGGTGATTTTTTAATTTCCATAGTCAATGATTTGGCTATTAATTTGACAGCTTCTCTTATGAAGCCGCTAAATTAATAATTATTACGTTAAACTTTTGTTCTCACGCTTATTTTTTCTGATTACCAGCTTAAACAACATCACACCAATCAAACATCCGATTATATTGGCCAACAAGTCAAACAGGTTTCCATGACGTCCTACAAATACGTATGCTTGTAGAAACTCAGTAAGTCCGCTGTAAAAGAACCCTATTATCAACACGTTTCTTACAATCACAAAACGTTTTGATTCTTGCAAATATTGTGCCCGATATCCCCACAGCAGCAAAAAAGTGAAAACACCAAATATAAAAAAATGAACCAGTTTGTCTGGTGAGAGCCAATCCCAGAATGACACCACCTTGGGAAAATAATCTCCGGGCAAGCCAGTAAGCAATAAAATTATCAGTGCCCACAAGCTTCCCGGCCAATATTTTCTGGTTAATCTGTGCAAAAATCAGTTTGATCAGGCTTCAACTAGTGCTTTGTAGGCATCTGCATCAAGGAGTTCGTCCAATTGAGCAGAATCAGCAATTTTTACTTTTACAATCCAACCTTCGCCATAAGGATCTTTGTTAACCGTTTCAGGAGCATCTTCAAGCGATTCGTTAAATTCGATCACTGTGCCACTTACCGGCATAAACAGATCAGAAACAGTTTTTACGGCTTCTATCGTACCAAAGGTTTCTTCAGCATCGAGTTCTTCATCAAGGGTATCAACTTCAATAAAAACGATATCGCCCAGTTCTTTTTGAGCAAAATCAGTAATCCCAATAAAGGCTTGATCGCCTTCCACACGGATCCATTCGTGATCCTTGGTGTACTTTAATCCGGCAGGAATATTCATAAGACAAAAATTTTGGTTTTATTCTGGCTTCAAATTTACACTTTTTTAAATGTCTGCCAGCTTAAATTCATTCTAAAATACATGAAGAAATCGTGAATATTATTGTGCCAGGCTAAAACGCATCGTGACGCCACCCGCTGTATTTGAATTTTTGAACTGACTCGAAACAAAAGGATCCGACATATCGCGTCTGAAGTAAGCTTGCATACTCAAGCGGTTGCTAAAGGTATAATCGGCTGTTACGTAGATATTTATTTTTCGTTGTCCGGCCGAGACCTGGCTGTTGCGTTCGTCAATGCGTCGAAGCGTGGTTTTATCGGTTCTGAATCCAAGATCAACCTTCAAAATCAGATCATTCGAAGCGCGTGTAGCATTTCCACCTGTGACAGACGAAACGATAAACGATAAATTTCTAAGCCGGTAGCCTGCCCCTATTATCAATTCATTCCCGACAACTTCCGTCAATTGGTTGTTGATAAAACTCAAAGTAAGATTCCTTTGCTTTTTAAATTCCACACGGGCAGTAAGGCTGTTGTGCAGCCCAACATCCACACCGAGCAAGGGTGCAAACTGCTCCGAAATTGTAACCTGCCCAATATCATATTTGGGAATAAACATATTACTGTTTGCATACGTCTTGGTGGTATTTTTCGGATCGTACTCAACATTGGTTCGCCAGGTACTTACTGAATAAGCCGAACGATAGGCGTGGGTAATATTTACTGTTTTGAACAACCGCTGGATAAAAGGAATCTGGGTAAGACCATTATAATTCACTGTCCAGTTGGGGATTGGCCTTTTCGGGAAAGGATTCAGGCTGATGGACTCCGGATTTTTACCTCCGTAAGCTGATAAGAAAGAATACAAGACTACTTCAGGTGAAATAGCTCCATAGCCATGGGGATAGAAAGCTTCTCCAACAGAATCATAAATGTATCGCTCGCCCTCTTCAACCCATTTGGCATTGCCATAGGCCAACCGGTTAGCTATTTCGAGCCGGTTAGTCAGCAATTTATCAAAAAGCTCGGAGCTTTCATCACTTCTGGCTTTCACAAAAGAGGTGGCCCACATGCCATACGACATACTAAAGTTTCCGGTTTCGGTTGGTGAGAATTTTTTAAACTCACCCAGGGTATCAGCCCTGAAATATTCCTGGAAATTGAGTGCATAAGTGCGATCGGCATTAATATCAATACGGAGGCCCGGCAATGGTTCCAGGTTGATTTTATAGCTAAAGGTCTCTGTAAATTTCTTTGCAAATGCCCTGTTAAGCAACGAATCGCGCGTGAGCCAGTCGTTATCTACGGCTAAGCTGCGAATATCTGCCTCATCTCCCAGCACAAAACCAAGACCGGGAGCAGAAGCTGCCAGATTAAGTCCAAAGATATCAGGCTCAGGAAGGAAGCCCGGAAGGAACATTCCATTGTTTTGGGAGTAATTCAGATTGGCTTTTTTAACACTCATGGCTAATTTTAGCACCTGATCTGCAACAATCTTGAAATAATTCACTGCAGGTTTGGCTTTAGTTGAATCAGCATTTTCTTCTGTTTGCTGGGGTCGGGCACCCGGCCGGGCAGCTCCGGGCCTGGGCGACGGCCCTCCCCTGCCAACAGATCTTTGCGGGGTGTTCAGCGTTTTAAGGTAGCCTATCTTGTTATAGAGTTTCACAAAATCAAGGTTGCCATTCAGTTGCTTGGTGTTTTGGTTTTCAATACTATTACCAATGCGATCCTGCACCGAGAGTGGTGATGCCAGCCAGGTGTAAGCTCCCTGATAAGCTGCTGAAGCCGTTACCCAATTCAGAAGTGGAATTTTATTTATCGGAAGGGTATAATTCAACCGCAAACTTTGATTATAGCGTGTTTTGGTTCCAAAACTTAATATTTCGTCCCAAATCGTATCACGATTCATCTTCCATTCCGTTGTTCCTCTTTCGGGATTCCCTGCCGGTTCATAGATAAAGGCATTTGCCCCTGCCGAAAAATCAAGGGTAAGCGAACGGGTCAGGTCAAATTTAAAGTCGTAATTGCGATTCCAGTCCCATTGCTTGGCAAAAATTGGATAGGTAATAATTTCACCTTCACTTTTGTTTCTGAATTTCTTCTCATTGTACTGTCGGTTCATATCGGTACGGAAAGCGAAATTCTTGGGAAGGTAATAGAAATTAAAATCCTTGATCAGCTGCATAAAGGGTTTGGATGCCCATTTTGAGGATTTGAATGGCTGAATATTTTTAGGATTAGCGGTGAAATTATAGCCCAGGCCGCCCCGATAGGTCTGCCGGATGTCGTATTCCACATCGATATTTCGGTGGTAAATCTCGGTGTACGAATAGGAAACATTCCAGTTTTCAACATCATAGATCCTGGGCTGACGGGCGTTTCTCGTGCGGTCTTTACGCACATTGACGAAATTGATGTTTTTGCGTTGGGTGTAGTCGTTCACCAATCTCTTAAGCGAATCCTGATCGGCTTTATTGTCTAAGGCATCCAACTCATCTTTCATTTTGATATCCGGATTGAGCGGATTGTATTCTGGTTTGATATGCGATTCGCCATAATCGAAATGCATCGGAATACGTACACCACTTTCTTCGGGCAAAAATTTACCCAGGTCAATATCTGTTGCTATATCAAAATTGGTAACCGCCTCACGTGCTGTTTCATTCACTTTCATGTCCAGGCTTCCAAAGCCGGGCGTACTGTGTGAGCCTGATACTACCACACGTCCCACATCGGCCAGCAACGTTTCGATGCGTGCTGTAGCTGCCCATCCGCCTTTGTTGTTGAAATCAGTCACACGCAACTCATTCACCCAGATGATAGCACTTTTGGGGTTGCCGTCATCATTCGAAGTGAGGCTCAACTGTTTGGGATTACGCACCCCAATCATTATCCCCATCACATCGCTGATGCTTGGATTTCCGATCACCTTAACAATATGGTCGCCCAACTGCTCGATATAAGGATAGATAAGACTGATATCACTATTGGGATTGCGCATGGCCATATTGCGGTTTTGCTTCACCTTGACCAGTTCATCCAAATCAATATCAAACTCATTGGCTGAAGGCCAAATAACCTCAGAATCAGTGGTGTACCAGGGAGTAAAAGTTAAGGGAACCTCATATTCATAATAGTTCTCCGTAAAGTCGGAACCCAACCGGATAAATACCGACAAATCACCATAATTCAAATTTTCATGGTCATACAGTTTCTCGGCATGAACATACATCTTCAGTTTTTTATACTGCCGGAAATCAAAATCAGTGGTTTTAAAGGCGGCACGTGCATCGCCATCCAGCAGATTTTCAATAGTCATCTGCATGGATTGCTCATTGAGGCGTACCAAAGAAGTTGTACCATAATTTATCTCCTGATCAATACCTGGTGGAACCTTGTATGGGATGGGCGAACGATTACCGTTCTCTTCATAATTCACAGCTGAGATATCAAACTTGGTATCATTGCCATTATCGCCTACCACATATTCGCCGGGTGCCTGTAAGTTCTGGCGGTATTTGCGCCATTCGCCACGTACCAGCTCAAGGGTAGCAAAACGGAGCACAACTGGTTTTTCGAAACCACGCATAAACATACGCATGAAACGGATAGACCGAAAATCCTCTATGTTCCCAACCACTTTCTCGGGTTGACTAATGGGGATGCGAAACTGATACCATTTCACTTCACCATCTGTTCCGTTATCCAATTTTATATTCTTAGCCTCATGAATGTCGGCGATAAAGTTTTGCCCGACAACCATATTGTTTGGGTCGAGTTTGATGCGGTATTGGAAATAACGTTCGGCCTCACTCAGTGTATTGTCGCGATTGATATCTTCCACATTTGGCATTGTAGTGGCACTGGTGGGATAGGCTTCCGGGTTTTGATCGTCAGAAGGGGAGTTTCCTTCGGGACCATTAAAGTTTTTGTATCGCTCCAAAACACTGCTATAACGTGAATCGGAATCCAAAGCCGAACCTCTGAAATACTGATAGTTATCAGCTGATGGATCAGCTAAAGCTTTTTGATATGCCTCCGATTGCGTACCAAACTGCTCGCGAATGATGTCCAGGAAGGTAGGCTCATGAAAACTGGCTTCATCGGCATCGTTAAGCCCATCATATCCAATATCCTGATACTGTCTTGAGCCGGAATTGTTATTAAAAGCTTCTACCAATGCCTGCATGGAGGGCACTCGCCCCCAGATCGTAGTATCAACATTTTCAACCACTTCGGATATAGGAAGTCCGTTTTCGTATGATTTACGACCATCTCTTAAAATATCTTCAGAAATATCTCCCAGGTTGATGTACAATTCACCAGGGTTATCAGGGTCTTCCGAAAACGGATCCATCATCCAGAATTCGAGATATTCAATATTGGTCTGTTCAAAGTCAGATGATTCGATGCGGCGCATGACACCACCCCAGCGCGATTCGGGCGACTGCAGCGTTCCGTCTTCATTCATACCTTGCGAAAAAGTTCCGGGTGCCACATCATAATTATACGGGCCTCTTTCTTCGGGATAATATGCCAGATTAAACACCGGAATATTGGATGGAGTTCCGGACGGGATCTCCTTATTCGGAAACACCTCTCTTTCGAGCACCTGTCGCACGCTGTTTTTCGAAAGCTCATTTCGATCTACATTGGGTGGCCTGAGGGTGCCATACCGATCGTAGAAAAGTTGATCAATGATATACCAGGCTAGTTTTGCTCTGTTCTTGCCATAATCTAATCCGGTATTGGGGGCTGCTTCCGGAAACATATCAAACTGACCTTGCGGGGTACTAGCCAAAAACCAGGTATGCACCTGTCGCAAGTCAATAGTTGATTTGGCACCTTCGAAATCGTCAATATAGGACGTTCCGGTTTTTCCGACTGCACGGGCATGACCTGGCAAAAAATGTGCAAATTCAGCATCAATATTGATTTTCGAAACTTGTTTGGTGCTGATGCCCGGAAGTTTATCTATCATTTTTGTCAGCCAGCGCGATTCGGTACGATAGCTCAGATCGATGCCGTAGATGGTGTTCGAAATAGGATCATCACCATAATTTACTTTCTGAGTGAGTGGTCGTTCGTGCAGATTCAGTAAGGTGCCACCTATCCTGAAATCGCGATTAATTTCGTGGTCAACGCGCAGACCCATCATACGTTTTTGCTGCAGGCTAAAGAGTGAGTTGCTTTCGAGGTTTATATTAATAGGCGTACCCGAACTCAATACTCCTTCGTTGATGATCCGAACCCGTCCCAGGGTGTAATCAACCGTATAATCCACATTCTCTGTCAATGGCACACCACCGGCTGTAACTTTAACCGAGCCCTGCGGCACATTGAGGGCATTCAGGTTGATCTCTGATCCGGATTGAGATTTATAAAATCCTTCCAGGATAAACTTGTTCTTCTCGGGATATTGTTCTGCTGCGGCTTTGGTTACCGTATAAAGCGAATCATACGCATATCGATCAGCCAGGTCAGGATCGTTAGGAAAAATATTCGTTCGAATATAACTTCCAAAAGGCTCGAGTACGGTAAAGAAAATCCTTCCGTTGGCGGCATTGATCGTTCCGCCCTGGGTGGCTGCATTATCCAGAAAATCGAAAACACCATCACCCCCTTTAACGGGATTACTTTGCTGGTTAAGGTTATCCAGATTCATCAGGTGGATGAGTGGAATCCCTTTCACATCCTCGTTTCCTTCGGTAAAATATCCTGTAGCAACACCATTTTGGTTGCCTGAATAAAGGATATTAAACGTAAAATCTTCGCGGTTCACCTGAAAAGCACGCATCGAATACACGTTTTTCATCATCAGGTTCCACATGGGCATATTGGTGTTGAGGGTAGTGCTCTTAAGCAATTTGGCAGAGAGTACTTTGGGTGCATTGATGCCCTGATCAGAAAATTCGCCAACCTGAAAAATGCTGTCGTAGCCAATCACGCTGTATTGATAGGCAACAGCCAGGGTTTGATCGGAATTGAGGTTGGTATTAAGAGAAATAAAACCAAGCTTGCTGTTGAAGGTATATTCTGACGGGTTCAGTTTTCGTGCGTTCTCAATCTTTTCAAAATCCTGACCTGCAACAAAATACCCGGTACGCCCGATACGCAAAGGGTCGCCGGAGAGGTAAGCCGTGAGTGTATTGATATTTCGAATGGCATTGGTATCCAGGCGTGTCATCAGATTATTCGACCGGTTCGTGGGCAGTGGTGGTCCAAAGGATGGATTCACCTGTTCATTAAAAAGCCATTCCCGTCGGCCTTCACCCAAATCGGTAAAGGCAACAATATTACGGTTATCTTCGAGTGCCGGTCCAATATTGGTTACCCACACCTCAACTTTAGTGATATTGATATCGGAGGTTACAACAGGCAACGACTCAAGTGCTTTTTCATAATTATCCCTGAAATACTGGCTGAGAAAGAAGTGACGATTTTCTTCATAATCCAGACTGCTCATCTTAAACTCGCTTGTTTGTGCTCCTCCCTGCACTGTGATATTCTTTGATTCGCTTTCCTGCTGCGAAAAAACAGCAGTAACTGTGGTTCGCCCAAACTGCAATTTAGTTTTTATCCCAAAAAGTGCCTGACTACCATTGATGAGGGTTGTGTTAAGAGGCAAGCTCACATTACCGGCTTCAATCAGTTTAATTACCTCATCCTCTTTACCTTCATATTTAAGCTGAAGACGATTCTCGAACTGAAAAGTTGCTTCTGTATTATAGTTGGTTTTAAACTCGATTTTATCACCGATTTTGGCGATCACATTCATCTGAATCTTCTGATCAAAATCAAAATTCGTAGTACGTCGCTGGCGAACATTAAGCTGTGGATCATCTCGTTTGTTACTCACAATTCCAAATGAAACCTCGGCAGTTCCCTGTGGACGAATATCAACGGTGTTACCTCCAAAAATCCTGTCGAAGGCTTCACCGCCAATATAAATTGAAGGAATGATAGAGCCGGAAGTCTCAGTTGTTGTACTGGCAGCTCTTTCGTTGAAATATTGCCTGTTGCTTTGCCGGTTTTGATAATCCAGGTAATCTTTTTGCGACATGGGCGTGGGTGTGCGATAGGTAAAATCTCCCACTTTGCTTACAAAGTTATATTGACCGGTAAGCGGGTCGTAAACTATTTCGCGTTTGATATTAGGCGGATCTTTCAGATAAAGTGGCGAGCTGTTGTTGAGCTGGTAATTTGGGTCTCCATCATCAATCGGTACAGGATATGGCATCACCGTGGTATCAGGTGTTTGAGGAAAAGCCTGCCTATCCAATTGCTTGTCAGCCAGATTCAGCAAGGGTAGCGATACAGCCTCTGAAACGACAAATAAACTAAAAATTAATCCTGTAAATATTTTTCTAATCGTTTGCTTCAATGCGTCTTAACTCTTTGATTCTAAAAACAATCCCAAATGCTTACAACAATTTCAGGGCTTCCTTTATCAGCTTTTCAACAGACAAATCTGTGTTTTGCTGTAACAACTTATCCAACACCTTGTCGGCTGCATTTTTATTGAAACCCAAGATCAATAGTCCTGATAACGCTTCCGTTTTGATGGTATTGTATAGCGGTTCTACTTTTTCGGAACTTATTCCTGACTTGGCAACCTTATCCTTCAAATCGACAACAATTCGCTGTGCCGTTTTCCCGCCAATCCCTTTAACACTTTGCAGCACATGCACTTTGCCATTTGCGATGGCATCTATTGTTTCTGAAGAGGATAAAGACGAGAGGATCAGACGTGCTGTATTGGCACCAACACCCGAAACAGTGATCAAAAGCTGGAAAAGGCTTCGCTCGTTTTGATCGAAAAAACCATACAACACATGAGCGTCTTCGCGGATTGCCATATGAATGTATAGTTTGGCATGGCTGTTATCGGCCAGGGCAGAAAAGGTATTCAATGAAATTTGAATGAGATAACCAATTCCTTCATTTTCAAGCACTACAAATGCAGGGTTGCGTGCTACAACTTTTCCGGAAATAAATTCGTACATCAGGAGTTGATTTTGAATTGTTGCATCTAAAGTCTGGTGGGCAAAAATACAAATATTCGCTCTTGTCGGCCGGCAAATTTTGTCTATGTTGTTGTTTTTGTGTTTCCATGCCGATCTATTTCCTTTACTCTTAAAACAGGTGAGTATTTAGAATGCTTTAAAAATAACAATCAATGCATTTTCTTTTACAATCGGGCGCAATAAATCCTTAATTTTGAATCATTCAAAAAAACCAAATTATGGACAAGCTTTTTAATAAAGATGCACTGCATTATCACTCCTCCGGACGACCTGGCAAACTGGAGGTTATCCCAACAAAACCGTATAGCACCCAACGTGATTTGTCCCTTGCCTACACGCCCGGGGTGGCTGATCCCTGCCTGGTAATCAATAAACATCCTGAAGAAGTGTACACCTATACCGGAAAAGGTAATCTGGTGGCTGTTATCTCCAACGGAACGGCTGTGTTAGGCCTGGGCGATATCGGTCCGGAAGCAGGGAAACCGGTTATGGAAGGGAAAGGACTGCTGTTCAAAGTTTTTGCCGATATTGATGTGTTTGATATTGAGGTAAATGAAAATGATGCGGATAAGTTTATCGAGATCGTAAAAGCCATCGCTCCTACCTTTGGCGGCATCAATCTCGAAGATATCAAAGCTCCCGAATGCTTTAAGATAGAAGACAAACTCAAAGAGCTTTTACCAATACCTGTGATGCACGACGATCAGCACGGCACGGCCATCATCACTTCTGCCGGCTTGTTAAATGCTTTAGAAATCAACGGCAAAAAAATTGAAGACCTCAAAATAGTTGTCAATGGTGCTGGTGCTGCCGCTATTTCGTGCACCCGACTCTACATCAAGCTCGGCGCCAATCCTAATAATATACTGATGTTCGATAGCAAAGGACTATTACATCAGGGACGCACCGATTTAAACGAGACCAAGAAAAAATTTGCTGTCGATCATAAGCCAATGAGTCTGCATGAAGCACTCAACGGAGCAGATATGTTTCTTGGATTATCCGTTGGTGGTGTCCTCAAACGGGATATGTTACTTAATATGGCCGATCATCCGATCGTTTTTGCGCTGGCCAATCCTGTGCCCGAGATATCCTATAACGAAGCTACCTCAACGCGAGAAGACATCATCATGGCCACCGGACGAAGTGATTTTCCCAATCAAATAAATAATGTGCTCGGCTTTCCGTATATTTTTCGCGGAGCCTTGGATGTGCGGGCCTCCGAGATTAACGATGAGATGAAACTGGCAGCTTCGAGAGCACTGGCACAACTAGCCAAAGAACCTGTGCCCGAAGAAGTTAACATTGCCTTTAATGTGAATAATCTCAAGTTTGGCAGGGAATACATCATCCCAAAACCTACCGATCCTCGCCTGATCACACGCGTTGCACCAGCAGTAGCCATGGCAGCCATGGAAACCGGTGTGGCTAAAAAGCCCATCCAAAACTGGGATACCTATATTGAAGAATTACGTAAACGATTGAATATTTCCAATCCATTGATCCGGCAGATCAAAACCAGAGCAAAACACAATCCTAAAAGAGTGGTACTGGCTGACGCCGAAAACTACAAAACACTCAAGGCAGCCGAAATTGTGCTTAACGAAGGTTTGGCAGAACCTATTTTAATGGGTAATGCAGCCCACATCAAAGCACTGATAAAAGAAAATGATCTGGAACTGGCAAACGTAGAAATTATCGATCCGGGGGCCAACGATCAGGCAGGCCGCCGCAAACAATTTGCCGAAGCACTCTTCCTCAAGCGTCAGCGCAAAGGTATGACCTTTGCTGCCGCCAGAAGTTTAATGCGTCACCGGAATTATTTTGCTCCCATGATGCTCGAAGCCGGATTAGCCGACGCCATGGTTTCGGGGCTTACCCGTAACTATCCTGACACCATCAGACCTGCCCTTCAGGTAATTGGCAAACAGGAAGGCGCAAAAATTGTTTCCGGAATGTATATCGTGAATACTAAAAAAGGTCCTGTTTTCTTTGCCGATTGCACTGTTAACAAAAATCCCAGTGTTCAGGAATTGGTCGATATCACCCTTCAGGCATGCGAAACCGTTAAAGAGTTTAAGTTTACGCCACGTGTAGCATTGCTTTCTTATTCCAATTTTGGCTCTGCTGATGGCGAAGGCCCCGAAAAACAACGCAAGGCCGCTGAATACCTCCATGAGCATTATCCTGATATGATTGTTGATGGCGAAATACAGGTGAACGCAGCCCTTAATCCGGAACTGTTGAAAGAGTCGTTCTCCTTCTCAAAACTGATCGATGGCCCTGCCAACACCCTCATTTTCCCCAACCTGGAATCAGCCAATATCGCTTACAAGCTGATGCAGGAAATGGGCAAATTTGAAGTGATCGGCCCCATCCTCAACGGACTGAAAGAACCTGTACATATCCTGCAGATGGGCAGCTCCGTTTCGGAAATTGTGAATATGATCACCATTGCCGTGCTCGACGCTCAAAGCAAACAAGTAAAGAATGGTAAATAACTGAAATTTAACCCCTGATTTTTAAGTTCAGACAAAAAGCCGAAATTGTTGTAAGGACGATTTCGGCTTTTATTATGTTGAAGTTTTGCTCTTTTAGACAGCTAGACTACTCAACGGAGTCTGTGAATACGTTGGCCAAACTTTCTGCATGGACTCCTTACTTCAACTGCTCGGCGTAGATTCTGTGACTACGTCGGCCATACTTTCTATTTATACTTATTGCTTTTGTAATACGTCAATCTCGCACAATCGCGTTTTTAGACAATTTATTTACAAGGTTTATAACTGATTAGTAATTAGTAATATGTTAAGATCTAATCATTCGACGTAGTCGCAGACTACGCCGAGCTTCATAAAATAACAAAACTATTTCTTAACAAATTATTTTGTGTTCGGTATGCGGCTCGGCGTAGTCTGTGACTACGTCGGCTATATTTTCTATTTGTACTCTGCGGCTCGGCGTAGATTCTGTGACTACGTCAGCCATATTTTCTATTTTTACTCTGCGGCTCGGCGTAGATTCTGTGACTACGTCGGCCATACTTTCTATTTATACTTATTGCTTTTGTAATACGTCAATCTCGCACAATCGCGTTTTTAGACAATCTATTTACAAGGTTTATAACTGATTAGTAATATGTTAAGATCTAATCATTCGACGTAGTCGCAGACAACGCCAAGCTTCTTAAAATAACAAAACTATTTCTTAACAAATTATTTTGTGTTCGGTATGCGGCTCGGCTCATTCGACGTAGTCGCAGACTACTGCGGCTCGGCGTAGTCTGTGACTACGTCGGCCATATTTTTGATTTTGATTCGTTGCTTTTTTGAAAGATATGCTCGGCTTATTCGACGTAGTCGCAGACTACCGGCCATACTTTCTATTTATACTTATTGCTTTTATAAAACGTCAATCTCGCACAATCGCGTTTTTAGACAATTTATTTACTGCGGCTCGGCGTAGTCTGTGACTACGTCGGCTATATTTTCTATTTGTACTCTGCGGCTCGGCGTAGATTCTGTGACTACGTCGGCTATATTTTCTATTTGTACTCTGCGGCTCGGCGTAGTCTGTGACTACGTCGGCTATATTTTCTATTTGTACTCTGCGGCTCGGCGTAGATTCTGTGACTACGTCGGCCATACTTTCTATTTATACTTATTGCTTTTGTAAAACGTCAATCTCGCACAATCGCGTTTTTAGACAATTTATTTACAAGGTTTATAACTGATTAGTAATATGTTAAGATCCAATCATTCGACGTAGTCGCAGACTACGCCGAGCTTCACGTAGTCGCAGACAACGCCAAGCTTCTTAAAATAACAAAACTATTTTTTAACAAATTATTTTGTGTTCGGTATGCGGCTCGGCGTAGTCTGCGACTACGTCGGCCATATTTTTGATTTTGATTCGTTGCTTTTTTGAAAGATATGCCCAATTTCTGATGTTAGCTCTAACCCAAATCTTTTTAACTTAGCCACACCAAAAAACCAGTTATGAAGACTAACATTTTATGTTTTGTCCTTTTGTTATTTTTTTGGATTGATCTGCAAGGCCAAAGTATCCAAAATGTAAAAGCAACACAGCACGATAAGACCATTGTAGTGACCTACGACCTGGTGGGTCTAAAAAGCGGCCAAACTGCAACAATATCGCTTTTTTGCAGCGAAGACGGCGGCAGCAACTGGGGCTCAAAACTGCATTACGTAACAGGTGATATAGGCCAAAACATTAGTGCCGGCTATGGAAAACAAATCATTTGGCAGGTGCTCGAGGAGCGCGAGCGCCTCACGGGTAGCAATATTAGCTTTGAAGTGCGGGCTATGCTGAGCAGCCTGAATGATTTTGGTATTGAGCTAGTTTATGTGCGCGGCGGCACTTTTACGATGGGATGCACGAGCGAGCAGGGCAATGATTGCGAAGGTGATGAAAAACCTGCCCACCAGGTTACGCTGAGTGATTTTTACATCGGCAAATATGAGGTTACACAAAAACAGTGGCGTGAAATCATGGGCACTTCGACTCCGCTCAGTGACCCATCATATTTCAAAAACTGCGATGATTGCCCTGTTGAGCAAGTAAGCTGGAACGACATACAGGAGTTTATAAAAAAACTGAACCAAAAAACCGGTAAAAATTATCGGCTACCCACCGAGGCGGAGTGGGAATATGCTGCCCGTGGCGGGACTCAAAGCAAAGGGTATAAATACGCCGGCAGCAACAACATTGGAGAAGTAGCCTGGTATATTGACAACAGTAGCAGTAAAACTCATGCTATTGGTGGCAAAAAACCAAACGAACTGGGCATTTATGATATGAGTGGCAATGTTTGGGAGTGGTGCAGCGATTGGGATGGTAGTTATAGTGCTGGCAGCCAGCGCAACCCGCAAGGCTCCTCATCGGGCGGCGGCCGTGTATTGCGTGGCGGCGGCTGGGGCGACGGCGCCAGGGGCTGTCGCGTGTCTGATCGCGACGGCGGCAATCCTGGCGACGGCGACGGCGGTTTTCGGTTGGTTGTTTCCCCCTAGTTTGGTGGTAGTGAAGGCCATACCTTTTGAGCAAATTATGAGTTTGGCTAAAGAAGGAGTGAGGGACGAACGACTGACAAGCCAAACGAATCAAGAATAATTACCGCCGAAGGCGGTCGAAATTTTTTTTTGAAAAATGCAGATCAAACTATTTACGATTCCCATTACTGATAGTGGTGCTTCATTGGAAGAAATGAATCGCTTTTTGCGTTCCAACAAAATACTGGAAGTTGAGAACCAGCTTGTGAGCAATGAGTGGGGAGCTTCGTGGTGTTTTTGTGTAAAATACCTGACCACGGTTTCAACTTTTAAAAGAGATGAAAATGTTAAACCTGATTATAAAAATATACTAAGTGAGGAGAAATTTAAGGTTTTTTCTGAGCTCAGAGAATTACGTAAGCAAATAGCAGCAAAAGATGCTGTGCCTGCCTATGCCGTTTGCACCGATCAGGAGCTTGCTGAAATTGTGAACCTGTCAGAAATTAGCGAAAAAACCCTGAAGACTGTAAAAGGCTTTGGAGATAAAAAGGTTGAAAAATATGGTTCAGCATTCATTGCATGGTTTCAAAACCGAAAAGCATGAAAAGAGCAGGCAATCTGTTTGATGCCATATGCGATCCGGACAATCTAAGGCTGGCTTGGGTCAAAGCCAAAAAAGGTAAAGAGGCAAAGCAGGATGTTTTTCAATACGGAAAACATTTACAACAAAACTTAAATGATTTGCGAACTCAGTTGATGGATGGTTGTCCGGAAATTGGTAATTATCAATTTTTTACCATTTATGAACCTAAAGAACGCTTAATTTGCGCTGCATCATTTCCCGAAAGGGTATTGCATCATGCCATCATGAATGTTTGCCATCCTGTATTCGAAAAATATCAGATTTATCACAGCTATGCAACACGCTTAGTATTTGTAACGAAATAAAT
>DJWN01000108.1 GCA_002440975.1 Bacteroidales bacterium UBA6229 | reverse complement strand
AGCACGACAGGTAGTGCATCCCGATGTTCTTTTCGAATGAATGCATATAAAAAAGCCAGTTTGTAAAAAAACTGGCATTCGATTATTTGGTTTTCACCTCATTCTTTTCCTGATGCATTTAGAATTTTATAAAATATTTCAGTGTTATCATACACCCCAGTAAAATTTTCTGAGCCAGGCCCAAAAGCAAAAACAGGTACGGTTACTGAAGTATGATTTCCGGTGCTAAAATTAAATCTTACACTTGAGTAGTCATTTTCATTTCCATTGATAATTGTAAGGCCGCCAGTTTCATGGTCAGCTGTGATGACTACCAGTGTTTCACCGTCTTTTTTTGCAAAGTCAACAGCAGCCTTAGCGGCATTATCGAAGTCAATCATTTCAGCAACAAGATAAGCCGAGTCATTTGCATGACCGGCCCAATCTATCTGACTGCCTTCGACCATCATAAAAAATCCGTTTTCGGCTTGCCTTGACATCGTTTCCAATAATTTAGCTGTTCCTTTTGCCAAAAAATCTGAACGTCCGTCTATTACTGAAACCGGATGTTCGTCAGCCATAAAAAGAGCCACATTTGTTGAAGCATTAAATTGCGCGTCCTCTAACACATCAAAAAACTGCCATCCTCTGGCAGTCATCTCCTCCAACAGATTCCTGTTATCTTCGCGCTTAACAAAATGTTTGCGTGCACCTCCAATAAAATAGTTGAGTTTTTCAGATTCTGCAAAATCTTTAGCAATCGCTTCATAGTTGTTGCGATTGATATCTTTGGCCACGAAACTAGCTGGAGTGGCATGTGTAATACCGCAACTAACAACAATGGCAGTTTGTTTTCCGTCCTCAGCAAACAACTCAAGTATACTTGGCACGGCTGTGCTGTCGGCTTTCATGCTAATCATGCCGTTATTGGTTTTGAAGCCGGTGGCTAAAGCAGTACCACCTGCCCCGGAATCTGTGATACGTTTATCAGCCGAATGCGTTGTAATGGTACCACTAACAGGAAGTTTTCTCATTTCCAACTGTTTACCAATCGCATTTTCCGTTCCTTCAATTTGTGCATAACTCATCCCGTCGCCAATCATAAAAATAATATTTTTAGCGGTTTTAGTTGTGTTTTCTGCGTGCATAGTATCAGATACTGGTGTTGAGCAACTGGTAAGGATGAATAAAAACGAAAGGCTCACTAAAAATACGAAACGATTTAATTTCATGTTGTTTAAGCTTTTAGGTTGATAAGTGTTATTTCTGGAAGAATGCCAATCCGACCCGGGTAACCAACGGAACCCAATCCGCGGTTGACGTATAATTTTTGATTGGTATTCGTATTCGTGTAAAGTCCGGCCCATTCTTCATACATATATTGTGCAGGGCTCCATTTGATACCCGGAATTTCGATGCCAAACTGAAAACCGTGCGTGTGGCCAGCCAGCATGAGGTCAATGTCCTTATGTTTTTGCGTAACAACTGCATTCCAGTGACTGGGATCGTGCGAAAGTAGTATTTTTGCCTGCACCTGCCCGATTCCTTTTGATGCTTTCAAAATATCGCCATAACGTGGAAAACGATTGTTTTTACTCCAGTTTTCAACACCAATAATCGCGATCTTTTCAGAGTCTCTGGCTAAAATAAAATGTTCATTACGTAAAAGTTTCCAGCCAATTTCATTGAAAAAGTCAAAGAGCTGATTCATGTTTTCTTGTTTAGCTGCACGACTTGGCCAATTGAGGTAGTCGCCGTAATCATGATTCCCTAAAATGGCCGATACGCCATCCTTTGCGTTTAACTTTGAGAGGATATTTTTAAATCTGAAAGCTTCGTCTGTTCTGTAGTTTACAAGATCGCCAGTGAAAACCACTAAATCAGGATTGAGATTGTTTACTTCATTTATGGCTTGTTCCAGTGCTGAATCATTTGCCCAGCCACCAAGGTGAAGGTCTGAAAGCTGAACGATACAATATCCATCAAAAGCATTTGATCTTAAGCCTTTTAGCCTTATATCGATTTCATTGATATTAAATTGATGTACCCATTTGAACATGCCTGTAAACATAGTACCAATGATGAGGCCACCAGTCGCAAGTGCCGTATCACCAAGGAATTTCCTCCTTTTGATGAGTTTTGTGTCCTCGCTTGATTGGTTGAGGCCTAACTTCTTAAAGAAAAAGACACTTCGAAACAAGCGAAAAACGAACTGAATGATGTCCCAACTCAGCAGTAATACTCCCGGAATAATTTTTCCTATATATACAGCAAAAATTCCACCAAAAAGATAAATCCTGAATAGCTGATTCCATTGACTTTGTGGAATAATGATATTGGCTAACATACTCAATGACAAGGCAATTAAGGGTGACCAATAAATCGCCACAACCAGGTATTTTAGCACTTTATTATAGGTGAAAATCCTGTTTCTTACTCTTGTCCACAGGTAAAAATCCAGTAGTAAAAGTGCTATAAAGAAAGGGTAGCGAACAAGATTTTTGGGATAAATTAGCCAGGTGAGCAGAAAGCCTGCGAGCAGAAAGAGACCCACAGCCCCAATAATGTACCAATTTTTTAATTTCATAAGCGATGCAAAATTAGTTAAAAGTACTGTGGTGAAATTCTTTGCTTAAAGATTTAACGAAATTTTCAAGTTAGATTAAAATACGAATTACTTTAAGCAATTAACAATCAGATAAATATCATGAATTTTCACTTTTATGTAAATAATGTTTGCAGATAAAACAGGAAAGCTTAATTTTGCACCTCCAATTCGAGTAGATATAACACGAGTTGACAAAGTTCTTTCATTTCACCAACCGGAGAGGTGGGTGAGTGGCTGAAACCAACAGTTTGCTAAACTGTCGTACTCGATTAGGGTACCGGGGGTTCGAATCCCCCCCTCTCCGCCACGGGGCATAGCGTAGTCCGGTTAGCGCGCCTGCTTTGGGAGCAGGAGGTCGCAGGTTCGAATCCTGCTGCCCCGACAAACGAAAAGAC
>DJWN01000041.1 GCA_002440975.1 Bacteroidales bacterium UBA6229 | reverse complement strand
GGGGGGGAAGTATCTTCTCGTAATGTATCCTGATTACAACCTCATCCTTTTTGGCATGACGAAAAATCACGTACTTTTGCTTTAAAATCATCGGGCTATGAAAGCAGAGAATAGAAGCGAATCGGATAGTTTACGTTTTAAAATTGGGATCACTCATGGCGATTTCAACGGGATAGGTTATGAGGTGATACTCAAGGCACTGGCTGATAATCGCATGCTCGAGCTCTTTACTCCTGTCATCTACGGGCAGTCGAAAGTGGCCTCGTTTTACAAAAAACACCTCAACCTGAATGATGTGCACCTCAACCTGGTGAAAGATGCTGATCAGGCTCATCCCAAAAGGATTAATATCGTTAACTGCACCGAAAACGACCTGAAAATCGATATGGGTCAAAGCACTGAAGCAGCTGGTGAGGCAGCGTTCCAGGCACTCGAAATGGCCATGCATGACTACCAGCATGACAAGATTCATGCGCTGGTTACGGCTCCCATCAACAAGCAAAATATACAGTCGAAGCAATTTAACTTCCCCGGACATACCGAATACCTGAGTGCTAATTTTGAAGATACTGAACCCCTGATGCTGATGGTTTGGAATGATTTGCGGGTTGGAACTCTTACAGGACATATGCCTTTGAAGGAAGTTCCGGCAAAGATCAATGAGGAGCTGATCATACGTAAGATCAAACTGTTACAAAAAAGTTTAATCGAAGATTTTGCCCTTGTCAAACCAAAGATTGCTGTGCTTGGGCTCAATCCACATGCCGGGGATGGCGGTTTGCTCGGGCGTGAAGAAATCGAAGTGATCAATCCTGCTCTGGAGAAGCTCAGGGCAGAAGGTGTGTTGGTTTTCGGGTCATTTCCTGCCGATGGGTTTTTTGGCTCGGGAGCCTGGAAAAAATACGATGGCGTAATGGGCATGTATCACGATCAGGCATTGGCACCATTTAAAAGTATCGCTTTTGATGGAGGCGTAAACTTTACCGCCGGACTGCCTCTTGTTCGCACTTCGCCTGCGCATGGCACTGCCTATGAGCTGGCCGGCGAGAACAAGGCTTCTGAAGAATCGTTCAGGCAGGCGATTTATCTCGCTATTGATGTCCTGAAAAATAGAACAGCCTTCGCTGAAATGACCCGCGATCCACTCCCTGCCAATAGAATTGACTAAGCACCGTGCTACACCAAAGTTATTCAATAGCAAGTCTGGCCGCTATCATGCAGGGAAGCGTCCTGTCAGACGAACCTGCTGATCTCCCAATAAGAGATGTGATTATCGATTCCCGTCAATTAATCACTTCAGAAGCCTGTCTGTTTTTTGCGCTGGTCACCAACCGAAACGATGGCCATAAATACATCCGTTCACTCTACGACAAAGGCCTCAGGGCTTTTGTGGTGAGCCAGGATAATCCCGAATGGGAAACCATGGATCAGGCTGCATTTATTAAAGTGCAAGATAGTCTGGAAGCCTTACAAATGTTGGCTGCATGGCATCGCAGGCAGTTTGATATTCCGGTAATAGGTATTACAGGATCCAACGGAAAAACGATAATTAAGGAGTGGCTTTTTCAGCTGTTGAGCCCCGACAGAACAATCATCCGAAGTCCGAAAAGTTATAACTCGCAGATTGGTGTGCCGCTCTCGGTATGGCAGATGGACAGGCAGCATCAGCTGGCCATTTTTGAGGCCGGTATTTCTGAGCCAGATGAGATGGAGAAGTTACAGCAAATCATCAAACCAACTATCGGATTATTTACCAATATCGGGCAGGCGCATAGCGAAAACTTTATTCAGACAAATCAGAAGGTAGGCGAAAAACTGAAGCTGTTCACCAAAGTTGATACCCTGATTTATTGTGCTGATCATGCTGATATACAATCTATTATTATCCGTTCTGAGATTCTGAGAAGTGTAAAAAGCTTTACCTGGAGCAGGAAAGCTCAGGCCGATTTGCGTGTGGTGGCACTCGAAAAATTTGAACAACACACAGCGATTACCGGTCAATACAAGGAAAAGGAGTTTAGGTTGCAGATACCTTTCACGGATGAGGCTTCCATCGAAAACGCCCTCCATTGCTGGGCAGCTATGCTGGTGCTTGGCTATCAGCACGAAACCATTAAAAAGCGAATGCTTCAGCTGGTCCCTATTGCCATGCGCCTCGAGCTGAAATCGGGGATTAATAATTGTACCATCATCAACGATAGCTACAATTCGGATGTAAATTCCCTGGTGATAGCACTTGATTTTATGGCACAGCAAAAACAACATCCTCATAAAACCCTTATCCTTTCTGATATTTTGCAGAGTGGCCGTAATGAGGTTGATCTGTACACCTATATTGCAAAGCTGATTGAGGCCAAAGGGATTGATACACTTATTGGTATTGGCCCGGCAATCAGCCGGCAATCGGAACGTTTTAGCGTTAATAAATTGTTTTTTCAATCCACAGCGGATTTTTTAAATCATTATCCGTTTGCAGCCTTCAGTAATCAGACGATTTTGCTGAAAGGTGCGCGTATATTTGAGTTCGAGCAGATCAGCAGACAGCTTCAGGAAAAAGCGCACGAAACTGTGCTGGAAATCAACCTGAATCATATGGTGCATAACCTCAACTTTTACCGTTCGCGTTTGGATACTTCCATCAAGCTGATGGTGATGGTGAAAGCCTTTAGTTATGGCAGCGGAAGTTTTGAGGTGGCTAATGTTTTGCAGTTTCATCAGATCGACTATCTGGCTGTGGCCTATGCCGACGAAGGCGTAGAGCTGCGTAAGGCTGGCGTAAATCTGCCCATCATGGTGATGAGCCCCGAAGAGAACAGCTTTGATGCCATGATCAAATATCTGTTGGAGCCGGAGGTTTTTAGTTTCAGAATACTTGATCTGCTCGAAGAAACGATCTCACGTACAGCTTTACCTGCCAATAAACCGGTGAGGGTACATATCAAGCTCGATACAGGTATGCACCGGCTGGGTTTTTGTCCGGACCAGCTTGATGACTTGATTTTGCGTTTACAGGCCAATCCGATGTTGCGGGTGCAAACTGTTTTTTCGCATCTGGCAGCAAGTGACAAGCCTCAGTTTGATGAATATACACAAGAGCAGATTGCCAGGTTTGAGCTACTGAGTAACCAAGTTCTTAAAGCGTTTCACTATCCGATTTCACGACATATCCTGAATACCTCGGGTATCATCCGTTTTCCGGGGGCAGCCTATGATATGGTACGCCTTGGTATCGGACTGTACGGAGTGCCGGCCAATGCAGCAGAAGAGGAAGGTTTGATGCCTGTGATTGCACTGAAATCAACAATTTCGCAGATTAAAATGCTTAATCCCGGCGAAAGTGTAGGTTATAATCGTGCAAGCTTTGTTGACAGGCCGACCCGCCTGGGAGTGGTGCCGGTAGGCTATGCCGATGGCTTGCCGCGACGGCTTGGAAACAGGCAAGGTAATCTATGGGTTAAAGGTGAAAAGGTGCCTATCTTGGGTGATGTGTGTATGGATATGTGTATGATCGATCTTACTGAACATGAGGCTGTTGAAGGTGATCCGGTTGTAGTTTTTGATGATGCCTTCAAACTGAAGCAGCTGGCAGCAGCAGCAGAAACCATTCCCTACGAAATACTTACACGCATCTCACGCAGGGTGAAAAGGGTTTATTTTCAGGAGTGAGATCTTTATGTGTGTTTTTGGATTGGTTTACTGTGTAAGGACAGATCAAATCGTGAATAATACCTGATCATTTGAAAGAAGTTTTTTAACATTTCCATGTCGCAAACGAGTTGATTTCTCTCGTAATCTTTTACAATGAATGTGTTGTTTGTGAGCCGTTCGTTCTTTTCGAGACAATCCAGACAAACCAATCCTCTTATGATAGTCAAACTGATAAAACGCATGAATAACCGCTTATTTTTTGATTTAAAAGGGCATAGTTTAAGTAAGCTTATTATTTCTTGGATGAGATTATAATAGGTTTGTCGGATATTTTTTATTTGATGAGCATCAGTTACGAGGGTTTTGATGTTATTTTGACGGTCTTTGTAAACATCAAAAATATCATTTACTAATTGCAAAAGTTGACCAAGGGCACACAGCATTTTTTCTTCACTTTCCGGCACAGCTTCATCAAGCGCACTGTGATAGAAAAGAAGGGACACACTTCCTTTGAAGTAAGTGATAGACCGTATTTATTGTTCTGATATACTTGCTTCTTGCTGTTTTTTACTTCATACCTGAGCTTCAAAAACATCCAAGGTCCTTTGTTTAATTAAGTCAGGGTTTAGTGCATGATTTATGGCAAGTTTATAGAATCGGATAAAAAGTGATTATCTTAAATTTTGTGCACTCGATTCAGCCGGATTTATAGTTAATTCACGGATATGAGCCTCTGAAGTGTTTAAGTCATCAAAAAAATCATCATATAATCCGGTTGCTGCACCTAAATAAGTGAGTGCAAGACGTTCATTTAATTTCATTGAGCCTTCTCTCAATAAGTAAAAGGCTTCTCCTAAGATAGCAGGAACTGCAAACCAATAATATTGCCTGATTTTTTTTAATTCTAAATGCGTTATTTCGTCAGTTTTTTGGCTGTCAATGCTTTTTAAATGTGGCTCTAAATGCTTTGTAATGAATTGTTTTTGCACGCTGAAAGCTCAGAGCATAAAAAGAATGATACCTGGCAGATGTAGTATGTTATTGACTTGATTGTATATTTTCAAGGAGCAATACTTGTTAAGTTTAGATAAAAAATCAGAACATTAGCTTTATGAGTTGGTGAGGTTTACATTCCTAAGCTTTTCATGGCTTCATATACCAGAAAACCAGGCCACAAAATTGCTTTCAGAACGCCAAAAGCTCCCATCCAGAAACTACTTGCTGTGCTGATCTAATAGATCAGAACACCAATCATGCCGAGTCCGTAAACAGCCCCATTATCAGGGCCAATTTGTCTTTTTGATTCCATAATATTGATTTTATTCGGGTTAAAATAAAAAGAATTTATCTTAAAATCGTGATCACTCCCTGAAGAGTCTGCTTTACATGGCCATCAAAGCTCAAAAACCAAACTTCGCATACATAGAAGTATGTCCCGTCAACACAATCCTTGCCGCTTTGCTGATCTTTCCCGTCCCAGTTTATAAGCGGATCGGCTGTCTCAAAAACCTTATTACCCCAGCGATTGAACACCGTTAGCTCTATGCGTTCAACATTGGCTTTCGGGTTGGATGATGGATAATTAATTGGCTGCCACAAATCGTTGAAGTGATCTGCATTAGGAGTAAAAACATTCGGAAGCTCATACAAGGGACAGGCATCAAAGTCAACACAAACAATATTGGAAGCCTCTGACAGATTGCCATTAATATCTCTTGCCTTCAGGTGATAACAGCCTGTTACCCAGTCCAATTGCTGATGTATCCAGCTGGTATCCTGCTGATTTGTTACAGAGTCAATCAATTGAAATGCCTGATTAGCCTGTGGAGTAAAATAGATCAGATAAGCCGCCACATCCTTCTTGCAGCTGTCCGCCTCCGGATAATGCCAGATCAAGGTGTTTTCAATCGTTTCGCAATTTGTTTCAACACCAAGCTCAGGCGGACAAGGAGGCACATTATCTATCGGAACAGCGCAGCTGATGGGCGAATAATTGATGATAGGGTGGATGATGCCAGGGCTTGAATATCCACCATAAGAAACCACATAGTAGCAATAATTTTCGCCATTGATCAGGCCGGTATCCGCATAATTATTCAGGGTTGTGAATGCAATTCGTTTAAATTGAAGCTCTCCCGGTGATTGCCTGTAAATGGCAAAACTATCGTTGAGCCACGGAACATTGGCTGTCCAGCGGATTAATAGGGTTTCATCAGTAGGCTCAATCTGTAAATCAATCGGACTTGCATTGGGGCTACTCCCGATAAAACCATTCTGATCATTCTCAAGGTTAACATGGTACTTGGGTTGTGCTTCCAGCTGATTGATATTGATGCTGTTATCCTGAAACAAAGTGTCGGATAAACCAATTCCGGTGAAAAGTGTGGTTGTTTCACCGGCGAAGTCTCTTATCAGTTTGTAGCGGTAGGGCGGAGGAAACTGAAGGGTATCAAGCTCGGTTGGTGGACTCCAGGCCAGTAAAACATTTCCCGTATTCAGGTTCAGGCTGTCGTTGCTGGCGTGTGTAATCACCGGCAGGTCGCGCTTCAGAGCGGCACAGGCTTCGTTACTGGCCAGGCTTTCAGATCCGTCGCGATAGGTAGTTGTGATCAAATAGCAATAGTCAATTCCCGGCACGAGGCCGTTTCCATCATTGTCGTCGCGATAATATTGTAAATCCGTTTCAGACATTTCGGCAATCAGATGATAGCCGGTATAGGCAGGAACGCCGGTTTCGCAGTATCCAGGCACAAAACCCGAGGAACCATTCCGCCGGTAAATACGGTACGAAACAGCGTTTTCGCATGGCTTTGGATCCCAGTTTAGGTCGATGCCATTGCCAAGTGCTTGGGCTGTCAGGTTTTCGACCGGTGGTGCAATCACGCGGATAAAAACAGTCTTAAAGCTGGTCAGGCTTACCTCCGGATGCACATCACGGGCTTTGAATAAAACCTGATAAGGCGTTTTATTGATATGGCTGCAACTCACATTCCAGAAAAAACTGGTTGTAGCTTCTGGCATTCCGGTAGCCGAATCTGGGATGATGACAGCAGGATTTTGAGCTTGTTCAAATGGACCGCCGCTGGCAGTTAAACTCAGTGCGTTCCCGTCAGGATCAATAGCCTTAACATCAAAACTAAGCGGGGTGCCTGCTACAACACAGGTATCATCCAGGCTGATAATTTCGGGTGGATTATTGGCACAGGCACCAATCAGGATTTGCATATCCCGAATTACTGACCCAACTTTGATGCCTGCCCGCCATTCTTCAACAATAAAAGCCACATTATATTCACCCTGCAAAACGGGATTCTCCCAATAGAGTTCGCCGCTTATCGGATCAATCGAAAAACTATTACTGGCTTGAGGTTGCGTAAATCCAGGGATATCAAGGCCTTCTGCACCTTTGCAATTTACAAGCCTGAAACTTAAACTATCGCCATCCGGATCGTAAGCTGATGGATTGTGAACAAAAAGTTTGCCTACACAACCCTGATCAATAGGGGCATTAAGTAGCCTGACAGAATTGTTGTTGCCAAGAAAAGGATTAATGATCAATTCACTCTCCACATACATGGGCACATTCACTGAATTGGGGATATTGATCACGCCAAAATTACGGTTGGGATCCTCCACACTGATGGTAAATTTTCCCGCTGCCGGATAGGTATGGTTCATCCTGTAAATATTCAGGGTGTAGTTGTTGGGCAATGCCCTGAAGATAATACGTGGAATATCATCAATGGTATTATCACCCCACTGGATTGGCAGATACACCCTGTCGTCATCAGCCGGACTTGGGGTATAGGTGTACATCGTGATGGTAATTTCATACGTTAAACCCCCAAGCCATTTGTAGGTGATTTCGGCAGCTCTTTGATGCGTGGCAAAAACCTGATTCAGCGACAAAAGCATGAAAATAAAGAAGATGCCGATATATTTTTGCATGGGCCAGTGAATAAAACTTTGATTATGCAATTGCAAATATACCGTTTGGAGTTGAGAAAAGCTTGAATAAGCTACATTTTTCTTAGGGTTATAGGCTTCGAAATTGTCTTAAGAAAAATGAAAGCTTTGATTTTTGCGCTGCCGAAATGATTAATTTTGTGACTATGCAATCCAAACAGCAGTTTATGCTCGAAACTTACAGTCCGGAAGAACGCACGGAGATACTGCGGCGATACCGCAACCTGATAGAGGTGTGGCATACGCGCAAGGATACTACCGATCGTTGGATGGTTCGCAAGGCCTTTCGCCTGGCTGCTGATGCCCATAAGGATATGCGCAGAAAATCAGGTGAGCCATATATATATCACCCGTTGGAAGTGGCAACCATCGCTGCAGGCGAGATTGGGCTTGGCAGAACTTCCATCATTTGTGCGCTTTTGCACGATGTGGTTGAAGATACCGAGTATAAGCTGACTGATATTCAGGCCATGTTTGGCGAACAGGTTAGCCGCATCATCGATGGCCTTACCAAGATTGACGATATGGTTGAAGACACTGATGTGGTGAGCATGCAGGCCGAAAACTTTCGAAAAGTATTGGTCACCCTTTCATATGATGTGCGTGTAATTTTGATAAAGCTGGCCGACCGGCTACATAATATGCGCACCCTGGATGCCATGCCCGCCGTTAAACAATGGAAGATTGCTTCGGAAACTTCTTATTTATTTGCCCCTTTGGCCTATCGACTGGGTTTGTATGCTATCAAAAGCGAGTTGGAAGATCTGGCACTTAAATATACCGAGCCCGGAGTTTATCAGGCAATCACCCGAAAAATGGAGCATGCCAGGAAGCTGCTGGAGCAACACGTAGCAAATTTTGTAGAGCCGGTTGAAGCTTCACTGTTGAAAATGGGAATGAAATTCAGGATTCAGTTGAGCGAGAAATCTGCTTCCTCGGTTTGGCAAAGGATGAAAGAAAAAGAAATCCCCTTCGAAGAGGTGTACGACACCTTTGTGGTTCGTTTTGTGGTGGACTGTCCGGTTGAGCTCGAAAAAGTAGAGTGCTGGCGCGTATATGCCACTATCACAAGTTTTTACAGGCCTAACAATGATCGGTTGCGGGATTGGATTTCGCTTCCAAAAGCCAATGGCTATGAGTCGCTTCATGCTACCGTGATGAGCAAAACAGGCAAATGGATAGAGGTGCAGATCAGGACTGAACGCATGGACGAAATAGCCGAAAAAGGCTATGCTGCCTACTGGAAATATAAAGATTCGGATCATGCCGAAAGTGGTCTGGATGAATGGCTCACAAAAATCAGGGAGCTGATCACTACAGATGATAATTCGGCACTTGATTTTATCAACAACTTTAAGCTCAACCTCTTTTCTGACGAGATTTTTGTCTTTACACCCAAAGGTGAAATGATCTCCATGCCCAAAGGATCAACAGCACTTGATTTTGCCTATAACATACATACACAGATGGGCAATCATTGCATTGGAGCCAATGTGAACCATAAACTTGTGCAGCTGGATCACCCGCTCAAAACCGGAGATCAGGTGGAGATTATCACTTCAAGAGTGCAGCAACCTCGCGAGGAATGGTTTGATCTGGTGGTAACTGCACGAGCCAAATCCAGAATCAAAGAAGGCATCAGAGAATATAGAAAACGCTTTCGGGACGAAGGACGCGAGAAACTCGAAAACTATCTGACGCAACTCAAACTGGAACCCAACAAAGCCAATATCAGCCGAATTATCGAAAATGAAGAGCTTAGCGGACTAGTTGATTTATACTATTATACTGCCATTGACAAGATCAATTTTCAGCGCGTAAGGAATGTTTTTAAAGAGAAAAACAGCAGCGGTTTGATGCGTTATATCACCAACCCATTTAGCAGGTCAAAAGCCGCCTCACCAGCAGATGATACTTCTGATCTGACCGTTAATCCCAATCAGTCGCTGATCAAAGACCAAAAGGGCGAATTTAACTATACGGTTTCGAGGTGTTGCAATCCCATCCCAGGCGATGAAGTGGTAGCTATCGTGTTTCCCAACGAACCCATGCACATCCATCGGGTCAACTGCCCTAAAGCCATCAACCTGATGTCGCAGTTTGGCAATAATATCGTTAAGGCTAAATGGAAGCACAAAGAAGACTTAGCTTTTTTGGCAGGATTAAAAATCATAGGAATTGATAGTGTTGGATTTTTGAATCGCCTCACCGAGGTAATCTCCATGCAGCTCAATCTCAACATTCGTTCGCTCCAGCTCGAAAGTTCAAAAGGGGTTGTGGAAGCTACCATTACAGTTTATGTACATAATGCCCAAAGCCTTAAAAATCTGATTGATAAGCTGAAAAAGATTAAGGAAGTAAAAAAAGTATCCCGTCTCGAACGCCTACACGATATAGAGCCTTAACCTGTTAAAATCAGAAGGTTATCTCCCGCCCGATTGTTTTTATTTAAATTCATTCTAATTAGATTTTTTTTTGTTGTAATTTTACGCTTTGATATGGCTTACACAGTTTTCCTATGATGATGAAAGAAAATATGAACGAGACCTTTGAGACTGTAAAAAAAATTTTTACCGATTATCTGGAGCAACGCGGGCATCGCAAAACGCCCGAGCGTTATACCATTCTCAAAGAGATTTATGCAACAGAAGGTCATTTTGATATTGAAACGCTTTATATCAGAATGAAGAATAACAAATACAGGGTGAGCCGCGCAACCTTATATAATACCATCGAGTTGCTGCTGGATTGTAATCTGGTTACCAAGCATCAGTTCGGCAATAATTGTGCACAGTTTGAGAGGTCTTTCAAATTCAAACAGCACGATCATTTCGTGGACATCGAAGATGGTACGGTGCTGGAGTATTGCGATCCCCGCTTGCAGGAGATTCAAAAATCTGTGGAAGAACTTCTTGGTGTCGAAATCACCCATCATTCGCTAACTTTTTTTGGCAAAATAAAGGATAAGGAAAAGAACAAAGAATAAATCACTCTTTCGGGAATTTTCCTTGTAAATTCAGCTGTATTTTGATGTAAATTTGTTCACTGGTAAAAGGCATGGCCATTTATGTGCTGTTTTGCCAGTATTTTTTTGTTTCAATAAATCATGTAAAATGAAGATTGATGTGCTACTCGGACTCCAATGGGGAGATGAAGGAAAAGGGAAAATCGTTGATGTGCTCACACCGGACTATGATGTTGTAGCTCGTTTTCAGGGTGGCCCCAATGCTGGTCACACCATTGAGTTTGATGGAAAGAAGTTTGTGTTGCATACTATTCCGTCAGGGGTTTTCAATCCGGGATGTATCAATCTCA
Organism: Bacteroidales bacterium UBA6229; assembly: GCA_002440975.1. GTDB lineage: Bacteria > Bacteroidota > Bacteroidia > Bacteroidales > F082 > UBA5536. Next base: position 32,567 of record DJWN01000041.1, on the reverse strand, counting down.
TTGGAAATGGAGTGATCATTGATCCTTTGATTTTGCAGGCCGAAATTAAGAAGCTTGTACAGAGTGGGATTGATGTTACCAAAAATTTATATATCTCCCGCAAAGCACATCTTATTTTGCCCACACATCGCCTGATAGATGCAGCTCAGGAGGCTTCGAAAGGGGCAGCCAAAATTGGATCAACGCTTAAAGGAATCGGTCCAACTTATACGGATAAGATAGCCCGGAATGGGATCCGTATTGGTGATAGTTGTCTGGAGAATTTTAAATTGCGTTATGAGCTGCAACGCAATAGGCATCTGAAACTGGTGAAGGATCTGGATTTTGATTATTCTTCCTATAAGATTGACGGACAAGACTTTGATGCCTATGAAAAGCAATGGCTCAAGGCACTTGAATTTATCAAATTGCTTCAGCTTGTTGATAGCGAATATTTTATCAACGAACAACTGGCAGCCGGCAAACGTATTCTGGCCGAAGGGGCACAAGGTACCTTGCTGGATATTGATTTTGGCAGCTATCCCTTTGTAACCTCATCCAACACCACTTCGGCAGGTGTTTGTTCAGGGCTGGGCATTGCCCCAAACAAGGTAGGAGAGGTGCTGGGGATTTTCAAAGCGTATTGTACACGTGTTGGGAGTGGCCCTTTTTCGACGGAGCTTTTTGATAAAGATGGCGAGTTGATGAGCAAACAGGGCAACGAATTTGGTTCTACAACCGGCCGTCCGCGAAGATGCGGCTGGATTGATTTGCCTGCACTTAAATATGCCGTGATGTTGAATGGTGTTACGGCACTCTTTATGATGAAAGCCGATGTGTTGGATAGTTTTGAGCGGCTAAAGCTGGCAGTTGCTTATCGCTATAAAGGAGAGGTGATAACTCATTTACCTTTTGATGCCTGCACGCAGGAGCTTGAACCGGTTTATGAAGAACTACCGGGATGGAAAACCACGCTTCAGGATATGAAGTCAGCGAATGACTTGCCTCAGGCATTGCAAAATTTCATTCGTTTTATTGAAGATTATGTGAATGTTCCGGTAAAACTTGTATCCACAGGACCGGACAGATTGCAGTTAATCAGAATGTAGAAACACAAAAAAGGAGCATCAAAATCAGGTGCTCCTTTTTTGTGTAGGGTATCAAAATGTTTTATATTTTTCGCGATACTTCTTTTTCCTGATAACCTTCTATGATATCACCCACCTTAATGTCGTTGAAGTTTTCCACATTCAATCCACACTCGTAGCCTGCTGAAACCTCTTTTACATCATCTTTAAAACGCTTGAGTGAACCCAGCATTCCGGTGTAGATCACAATGCCATCACGGATGATACGAATTTTGGTGTTACGTGTTATTTTACCATCGAGCACCATACAACCGGCAATCGTACCTACTTTGGTAATTTTGAATACTTCCCGGATTTCAATATTACAGGTAATAACTTCTTCAATTTCAGGTGAAAGCATACCTTCGATCGCAGCTTTTATTTCTTCGATAGCCTGATAAATGATTGAGTAAAGTCTGATGTCAATTTCTTCATTCTCGGCCAGTTTACGTGCTTGTAGGGTGGGTCGAACCTGGAATCCGATCACAATGGCATTGGAGGCCGATGCGAGCATAATATCCGATTCGCTAATGGCACCAACGGATTTATGAATCACATTCACCTGAACTTCTTCGGTTGAGAGTTTCAACAGCGAGTCGGAAAGGGCTTCAACAGAACCATCCACATCCGCTTTAACGATCAGGTTCAGCTCTTTGAAATCGCCAATGGCGATACGACGGCCAATTTCATCCAGCGTAATGTGTTTTTGTGTCCGTAATCCTTGTTCACGTTGCAGTTGCTGACGTTTGAAAGCAATGTTTTTTGCTTCTCTTTCGTCATGCATCACATTAAAGGTGTCGCCTGCTTGTGGTGCGCCGTTAAGGCCAAGCAAGAGTAGTGGGGTTGCCGGTCCTGCCTCTTTGATAGCCTGATTACGCTCGTTGAACATGGCTTTTACTTTCCCAAATGTAGCTCCGGCCAAAACAATATCACCTATCCGCATGGTACCATCCTGTACGAGGATCTTTGCCACATAACCTCTTCCTTTGTCAAGAGACGACTCAATAACAGTTCCTTTTGCAAGTTTTTTAGGATTCCCTTTCAGTTCGAGTATTTCGCTTTCAAGCAATACTTTTTCGAGCAGTTGATCAATTCCCAAACCTGATTTTGCAGAGATTTCCTGTGTCTGGAACTTACCTCCCCATTCTTCAACCAGCACATTCATATTAGCCAGCTGTTCGCGGATGCGATCAGGATTGGCTGTTGGCTTGTCAATTTTATTGAATGCAAACACAACAGGCACACCGGCAGCCTGAGCGTGGTTGATAGCTTCGATGGTTTGTGGCATCACGCTGTCGTCAGCAGCAATCACAATGATAGCTACATCAGTAATCTTTGCTCCACGGGCACGCATGGCCGTAAAGGCTTCGTGTCCAGGTGTGTCGAGGAAGGTAATTTTACGGCCACTTTCGGTAGTAACCTCATAAGCACCAATATGTTGTGTAATACCTCCGGCTTCGCCGGCCACTACATTCGCTTTGCGGATAAAGTCGAGTAAAAGGGTTTTCCCGTGGTCAACGTGACCCATAACAGTAACGATAGGAGCTCTTTCGATCAAATCCTCCGGATTATCTACTTCTTCAGCCTCCAGAAGTGCTTCCTGCACATCGGCACTGATAAACTCAACTTTATAGCCAAACTCTTCAGCTACCAGGGCCAGGGTTTCGGCGTCGAGCCTTTGGTTGATCGAAACAAACATTCCCAAGCTCATACAAGTTGAAATGACTTGAGTAACAGATAAATTCATCATGGTGGCCAGTTCGTTGGCCGTTACAAATTCTGTTACCTTTAAGGTACTTTTTTCTTGTTCCTGTTTGGCCATTTCTTCGGCCAGATTATGCGAAACCGACTCACGTTTTTGACGGCGATGTTTAGAGGCTTTCGACTTGCCTGAAGGTGTAAGCCTGGCAAGCGTTTCCTTGATCTGACGTTGAATTTCTTCGTCAGTAAGCTCTTGCTTTTCCTCTTTTCTTACTGGCTTACCAGTTCTTTTCGAATGGTCCTTTCCTTTCTGGGGAAATGGTTTTTGTTGCTGTGGTTGCTGTTGTTGCTGACCAGCATCAGCGGTATTTGTTTTAATTCTTCTGCGTTTCTTTTTCTTCTGGCTCGACGAGAGTTTTTCTTCAGAAGAAGAGGCCACCGGCTTGGGCTTGGGCTTGCGAATCTCCGGCAGTTCAATTTTATCCAGGATTTTTGGACCTTCCAGCTTTCTGACTTCAGTAGGCATGAAGTTGGCAGGCTTTTCCGATACTGGAGCTACGGGCTTTTCTTCTTGCTTTTTGGGCTGTACCTCAGCTTCAGGGGTTTCCTTTTTAGGCGTTTCTTTTTCCTTTGGGTCTTCTGTCCTGGCTTTTTTTCCTTTTCCTGAATCAGGTTTGGTTTCTTTGTTGCGCCTTTCCTCAGCTTCCTTTTTCTTTTGTGCTTTGGATTTCCGGTCAGGCTTTGTGCGCATATTCATGCTCGACAGATCAATTTTACCAAGCACTTTGAGCATACCGGCCTGTTCCTTAGGAGCTATTTCAATAGCTTCTTCTGTTGATTCAGTTTTTTCAGAGGTGGTTTCGGAAGGTGTTTCGGCTGCAGCAGGTTTTTCTTCAGGAGCCGGTTCTTTCTCTGTTTTCTCTTCTTCTATCAGTGAGGGTGCTTCTATTGTGGCTTTTTCAACTGGTGCTTCCGAGGTTTCTTCTTTTTTGGGTGCTTCAGCCTCCGGTTCTGCATGAGGTATATCTTCGGCTTTCTCAGCATTTGGAGCAGCTGGTTGTGCTGCTTTCTCTGCTTTTGCCTCCATTTCAGTATCGGAAGGTGCAGCTTTCTCAGGTTCAACAGCTTTTATTGGGGCTGCAATTGGTTCGGCATCTTTTTTCGGGCTTTCCTTAGTGCTGGTTTTAGCAGTAATTTTTTCACTGAATCCAGCTGATACATTCTTGATTATCAGTTCTTCAGTATCAATATCATCCTCCTCATCATCGTCGTATTGTTCGCTCGCAATCTCGTCAGCGGTGATGGTTTTCCGACCCGACAATTCAATTCCCAATTTTTTGGAAACCTCTTTCACCTGCTTTTCTGACTGGTACTCTTTCACAAGCAGGGCATACATTTCGGGGCTCAGTTTGGTGTTGGGGCTCGAATCAATCTGGTGTCCTTTTTTCGATAGGAACTCCACGATTGTTGAGGTACCCACGTTAAACTCCCGGGCTGCTTTGCTCAGTCGTACGGATGTTTTGGAACCTTCGGACATATTCAAATTTCAGTTTTTGAATGATTTTTTATGAATTTGCAAAAGTAGGTAATTTATTCGAACTCTGCTTTAAGTATGCGGATTACCTCCTGCACGGTCTCCATTTCGAGGTCGGCTCTGTTGGCAATTTCTTCGGCCGAGAGAGCCAGCACACTCTTGGCAGTGTCGCAGCCGATATTATGTAGCTGATCAATTACCCACTGATCGATTTCGTCAGTAAATTCCTGAAGATCCACATCCTCCGAATCTACATCTGTATCGCGATACACATCTATCTCATATCCGGTAAGCCTGCCAGCCAGTTTGATGTTAAATCCGCCTTTACCGATGGCCAGACTTACCTGATCAGGTTTCATAAATACCTCGGCACGTTTGTGTTCTTCATCCAATTGGATTGAAGATATTTTGGCCGGACTCAACGAACGACTGATGAAAAGTGTAGGATTGTTGGTGTAGTTGATAACGTCGATGTTCTCGTTGCGCAATTCTCTCACGATACCGTGGATACGGGATCCTTTCATGCCCACACAGGCTCCAACCGGATCAATACGGTCATCGTAAGATTCTACAGCGATCTTGGCACGTTGACCAGGCTCTCGCACTATGCGACGGATGGTGATCAAACCATCGTAAACTTCAGGCACTTCGCCTTCGAAAAGCCTTTGAAGGAAGATTTCGGAGGTGCGCGAAAGAATAATATAAGGAGTGCCGCTACGCATTTCAACCTTTAAAACGACGGCACGCAAGGTATCGCCTTTTTTGTAAAAATCTGTGGGGATCATCTCAGATTTTGGCAGGATCAACTCAATGCCTTCATCATCCAGCACCAATATTTCTCGACGCCAGGCTTGATAGACTTCACCGGTGATGATTTCGCCAACTTTTTCCTTGTATTTCTGATACACATTGTCTTTTTCGTATTCCAGAATCTTGGAAACCAGGTTCTGACGAATGGAGAGGATTTCACGCCTTCCAAAATCTTTGATTTTAATGGGCTCCGAAACTTCTTCTCCCACTTCGAAGTCGGGCTCAATTTTGATGGCTTCTGAAAGGGCAATCTGCGAAGAAGGATCTTCAACTTCGTCATCTTCAACGATTTCTCTATTGTGCCAGATTTCAAGGTCGCCCTTATCAATATTTACAATAACATCGAAATTATCGTCAGAACCATATTTTTTGATCAACATCGAACGGAACACATCCTCCAGGATGCGCATCATCATTTCGCGGTCGATATTTTTGAATTCTTTAAATTCCGAAAAACTTTCTACCAGATTGATACTGTCCATGGTATTGTATAAACGTTATAAATTAATTAAAATCAATTACTTCTTTAACTTCTTCTATTTCACTGAAAGGAATGGTTAGGATATCGCCTTTGATTTCCTTTTTTATCTTATTGAGTTTTTTGATGGTGATTTCCTGAATTTGTATTCCGGCATCATCGGCTTCCATCAATTCGCCCATTAGGGAGTTTTTATCTTCTTGTTTAAATTTTACAACAACAGATCTTCCGACAGTTTTTTTAAACTGTCGCAGCATTTTAATCGGCTGGTCGAGCCCTGAGGAAGAAACGCGCAACTCAAAGTCTTCTTCTTCGCGGTCAAAATGTTTCTCAATATAGCGGCTCAACGCAACACAATGATCAATAGTGACGGCTGAATCGGCATCAATGAACACCAGAATGAGGTTGTCGGGTTTGATTAGAACGTCCACAACAAACCTGTCGGTACCTTCGAGGCATTCTTCGGCAAGTGCAATGATATCCTGTTTTTGAATCATTTTTTTGATCTATAAAAAGAGGGGACTTGCGCCCCCTCAAACTCTTTTTCTTTCCCGCAAAACCACTGCAAAAGTAGTTTAATTTGTTTCACACTCACTGATTTACGGAAAAAAATCAACCGAAATACTTGATTTATGATTTCGTAATATCAGCCTACAAAAAAACCTGTTACTCGCAAAGTAGCAGGCTTTGTTGCGTGAGTTGTCCGACAAGGATTCGAACCTTGACAGGCAGAACCAAAATCTGCAGTGCTACCATTACACCATCGGACAATACCGTGCGAAACGGATTGCAAAAGTAGAAAAAAATTGGATTCTCAAAAAAAAATGAAGGTTTTTTCTTTTGAATTGGCAATTTATAAGGCTTACAGACATTGGTAATGAACATACCCGATCAAATTTTGATTCTTTTTGAAGGTTAGTTCCACAGGAATGGCTGTTAAAAAAACTAAACTTCAATTATTTCTATTTAAAATTTAGTGGTTTTATGTACTTTCGCTCTTTAAAATGATAACCTAATTAATTTCCCTGACAATGAATTTTAGCAAGTTGAACAATCTGGTTGGGTGGATCGTCTTTCTTATTGCCACAGTGGTTTATTTTCTTACACTGGAGCCCACAGCCAGCTGGTGGGATTGTGGCGAATACATAGCAACAGCCTACAAATTGCAGGTAGGTCATCCACCAGGAGCACCTTTGTTTCAGATGATTGGAAGGTTTTTTACCTTGTTTGCCTTTGGAGATGTGACTCGTGTTGCACTGATGATAAATGTTATGTCGGCCTTGTCGAGTAGTTTCACGATTCTCTTCCTGTTCTGGACGATTACCATGCTTGCACGTAAAATTCTGATGATTGGCGAAGCTGCTCAAAACATGGGAAATCAGTTGGCTGTGCTGGGAGCCGGAGTGGTTGGTGCATTGGCTTACACTTTCAGTGATTCTTTCTGGTTTTCGGCTGTTGAGGGTGAAGTTTATGCTATGTCGTCTTTCTTTACGGCTGTCACTTTTTGGGCTATCCTCAAATGGGAGCGGGTAGCTGATGAGCCGCATAATTACCGCTGGCTGTTGTTTATCGCTTATCTGGTTGGCCTTTCAATCGGTGTTCACATGCTTAATTTGCTGGCCATTCCAGCAATTGTATATGTGTTCTACTTTAAGAAATACCAGCCAAGCGCAAAAGGATTTTTAGTCGCAGGTTTGATTTCGCTGTTTATATTAGGTTTTATTATGAGTGTGATTATTCCGCTCATCGTTCAGCTGGCAGGTAATTTTGAGCTTTTCTTTGTCAATACGATTGGTTTGCCCTTTACATCGGGTACAATTATTTATTTCATCCTACTGATTGGATCGATTGCTTATGGCTTGCACTATTCCCGCAAAAAGGGAAAGGTTGTTTTAAATACAGCCATTTTGGCTTTTATGTTTATCCTGATCGGTTATTCATCTTTCTTTATGCTGGTGATACGTGCCAATGCCAATACGCCTATTAACGAAAACAACCCGAACAATGCCATCACCATGCTGGCTTACCTCAACCGCGAACAGTACGGCACCTGGCCATTGCTGCATGGTCCGTATTACAACGCACCCGAAGTTGATCGGGAGGATGGCAAGCCAGTTTATATTAAAGATGAAGCAAAAGGGAAGTATATTATTACGGATTATCGCCATAATGTTATACCCGTTTATGATGACCGATTTACAACAGTATTTCCACGCATGTTTTCGAACCAAAAGCCCAGCCATATACAAATGTATCAGCAGGTGGCCGGTAGAGGAGGCATTCCTATCCGGGTGACCAAAGCTGATGGAAGTACGGAAGTGCTTTACAGGCCTACTTTTGGGCAAAATCTGAAGTTTTTCTTTGAATATCAGATTGGGCATATGTATATGCGTTATTTCTTCTGGAATTTTGTGGGCAGGCAAAATGATGTGGAAAGTCAGGGGGAGATAGAAAATGGAAATTGGATCAGTGGAATCAGTTTTATAGATAACCTGCGGCTCGGAAATCAGAGTGATTTGCCAAAAAGTATGGAAAACCCAACCCGTACACGTTTTTACTTTCTGCCGTTATTGCTAGGATTGGCAGGGCTCTTGTATCAGATGAGCAAGCATTCGCGCGACACCTGGATCGTATTTTTGTTGTTTTTTATGACCGGCCTTGCCATCATCGTTTACTTGAATCAAACACCTTATCAGCCCCGTGAACGGGATTACGCCTATGCCGGCTCTTTTTATGCCTTTGCAATCTGGATAGGTTTTGGGGTGTTGTCACTCTATGAGATGATAAGTAATTTCTTAAAAAATAAGCAAATAGCTGCGGTGGCCGTAACAGTTGTATCTTTGTTGCTGGTTCCGGCCATCATGGCCAAGGAAGGCTGGAAAGGCCACGACCGTTCCGGAAAAACCGCTGCCCGCGACTTTGCTATGAGTTATATGGCACAATGTGAGCCTAATTCGATCCTGTTTACGAATGGCGACAACGACACTTTTCCGCTTTGGTATGTGCAGGAAGTGGAAGGCTTTAGGACGGATATGCGCGTGGTGAATTATATGCTTTCTTCCGGCGATTGGTATGTGCATCAGTTGGGTAAAAAGGTTTACGATTCTGAACGGCTGCCATTGACCTTGAAACCTGAACAGTATAACAAAGGAGTGAATGAGGTACTTTATATTGTTGAAAGGATTAAAGGTCCGGTAAACCTGAAAGAGGTGATAGATTTTGTTGCCAACGAAAGCGATCAGACTAAATTGCCACTGCAATCGGGCGAACGAATTAATTATGTTCCTACCAAGAAGATCAGATTAAAGATTGACAAAGAAGCTGTTATCCGTAGTGGTACTGTTCCTGAAAGCATGCACGATCAGATCGTGGATGAGATTGTATGGGATATTCGTCAGAGTGCTTTGTTCAAAAATGATTTGATGCTGCTTGATTTGATTGCAACCAATAACTGGGAACGCCCGATCTACTTTGCCAATCCCAATAGCGTGAGCAAGGTGCTTGATGTGGATGAGTATTGCCATATGGAAGGTGTTGTTTACCGGTTTATGCCTGTTAAGGCCAAAGAGTATTATAAGAATCTTGGCGGTGTTTATACAGATGGTTCCTATGATTTATTAGTCAACAAAGCAAAATGGGGCAACCTGAATGATCCAAAAGTAACGGTTGATCGCGAAAGTTACCGCAATTCAACCATGATGAAGCAAAGTTATATGCGCCTTGCACAGGCCTTGATAAATGAAGGAAAGGCAGATTCGGCCGTAGTGGTTTTGGATAAAAGTCTGGAGTTTTTCCCACACGAAAAGATTACTTTCGACTTTTATATGTTGCCCTGGGTTGAGATTTATTTCGAAGCCGGAGCTACTGAAAAAGCCATAGATGTCATCCGAAAGCTTTCAGAAAGATATTTAGAAGATCTGGGTTATTATGGCAGTCTTGGCAGCCGTTTAGAAGGTTATTATGATCAATCAATGCAGGAGGCACTTGCCGTTTTGCAGCGTTTGTCGCAGATGGCTTCACAATATGGTCAGAAGGACTTGGCTGAAGAGCTGGACGAAGCCTTTGTTAGTCAGTTACAACTGATGGGCTATCAGTAAGAAGTTTTTTTGGACGAAAAAAATCCCTGTTATCTATGTGGCAGGGATTTTTTTATACTTTATGTTAGGATTACTTTTCTTTTCATCAGTCTTCAATGGTTTTTTATTACTTTTGCTGTATAAACTTGTATAAGGTTGTATAAGGATATGGAAAATTATTATCATTAGCCAGGCTGCCGAAATTCTTGAAGTTAGCACTGAAACGCTCAGAAGATGGGATAAGAGCGGGAAGTTTAGAAGCATCAGACATCCGATAAATAACTATCGTGTTTATTCTGAGGATCAAATAGCAAGTTTAGTTCAGGAATTGCAGTTAGAAATAGATTATGATAGACGAGAATCTTATCGTATCAAAATCAATCCATATTTTGAAACAGAATTAGGAAAGCTGTATAACTATGATGCAATTAAATTTCTTAAGCAACTAGAATCAAATTCTGTTGATTTGATATTTGCAGATCCGCCTTATAACATAAGAAAGGCTGAATGGGATACATTTAGTAGTCAGAAGGAGTATGTTGATTGGAGTATGGAATGGATTTCTGAGTCGAAAAGGGTGCTTTCAAAGAAAGGTTCGCTGTATGTTTGTGGTTTTTCAGAGATATTAGCTGATATAAAATGGGCTGCATCTCATTTATTCAAAGGGTGTAAATGGTTAGTTTGGTATTATCGAAATAAAGCAAATTTAGGTAATGATTGGGGGCGTTCTCATGAAAGTATATTACATTTCCGTAAGAACAAGGAATTTATATTTAACATTGATGAAATAAGAATTCCTTACAATGAACATACCCTTAAGTATCCAAAACGACCACAGGCTCAAACTTCTCAATATTCAAACGGTAAACAGGATGGATACATTTGGGAGCCCAATCCGCTTGGAGCAAAGCCTAAAGATGTTCTTGAAATACCAACGATTTCAAATTCAGCATGGGAGAGGTATCCCCACCTTACTCAAAAACCTGTCGAATTATTAAGAAAAGTTATTTTATCTTCCTCCAATCCTGACAGTGTGATACTTGATCCTTTTGGAGGTTCTGGAACAACTTATGCTGTTGCTGAAGCATTTAACCGAAAGTGGATCGGAACAGAATTAAAAACGGAATATTGCGACATTATTAGTAAAAGATTGTCTGACAAGAGTCATCTTAAAAGGATTAGGTCAGTTAATGATGAGATAAACTCCATAAAGCGCCGTGAAAAATTAAAAGGTTAATAGTACCTTATCTTTTATTTTGTTGGTTTTTTTGGCATAATATTTTTAACGACTTTCTGCATCTCCCTATTGATAAGCATTACGAAAGAAAATAATTTTCACCAACTTTTAAAAACCTGTTTGGTTCTGGCTCGTCCAGGTTAGGTAAGTAGTCAAGAACTCATAATGTAATTTGTAAAAAATCAGCAAAGTTTTTCTTACTTAACTGGAGATCTTTATCTAAAGAAATCATGCTTTTTCAATATAAGGATATGGTAATTAGTTAATTACACTTTAAATGTTATTTTAAAGTCATTGAGTTAATTAAACCGCATGTTTTTTCCAACCCTTGTACCAAATTACAATTCCTCCAATGATAAAAGGAATGCTAAGCCATTGACCCATATTGAGCGTCATATTGGCTTCAAAGCCCACCTGAGGTTCTTTCAGGAATTCGATAAACAGCCGGGATCCAAAAATGGCGATCAGGAAAATACCAAAGATATAGCCGGGTTGTTTCTGACCCATATTTTTTTTGAAATAGCTCCGGTGTAAAAAGAAAAATGTGGCCAGATAAAATAATCCTTCATAAAGCTGTGTGGGATGTCGCGGATCGGTTCTCATTGCAGGATCAGAGGCCCTTACAAACTCAAAACCCCACGGAAGTGTAGTGATATGTCCAAAAATTTCGGAGTTCATCAAATTGCCTGTCCGGATAAAAAAACCGGCAAGTGCTACCACGATTACCACCCGATCCAGTGTCCAGATGATTGTTTTCTGCTGCTTTTTACTAAAGAAATACAAGGCAATAATAATCCCGATAGCCGCACCATGACTGGCCAGGCCGCCTTCCCATACCTTGAGTATTTCGATTGGATTTGCCAGATAATACGATGGTTCGTAAAACAAACAATGGCCCAGTCGAGCCCCCACAACAGTGGCTACGATCATATAAGTCGAAAGCTGATCAAGCACCTTGATGTCAATCTTTTCGCGTTCGAAAATCTTTTGCATGATGTAATAACCAACTACAAAGGAGCCCGCAAAAAGAGCACCATACCATCTAACGCCTCTGCCTCCCAATAAGGGCAGCCAATCCGGAAAACTGAATATCTCGGGCGAGACATTCCAAACAATGAAATTTAACATGAGCTGTTATTTTAGGACAAAAGTAAAGGAAATTTCCAGTTTTGTATCCATAGCCTTTTTTCAGATCAATAATTTCAAAAGTTAGTCATGTTTGTTCAAAATAGAAAATAATGTTTTTGCAAAATCAAAGCCGTTGATATTCAATTGTCGGGAAGCCTTTTACGCCCTGATGGTTGTAAAAAGATACAAACCGCAATTTAAATAATTCATCATTTTGTGTGCGGATGATGTAATTCCAGTTTGGATTGACAACATAACTTACCACACCATTTTCTACGTCACCTTGCACATCTTTCCAGTTGTAGCCTATGCGATCAGCCTGAGTGGTATAAAGCAAATTAGAGGCAGAAACCAAATCAAGTTCATCAAAAAGAAAGGTGCTGTCGAAAGCCACTTCTGTGGCAAAAGGGTTGAGCAACACACCGGTAACGAGATAGGGATAAGGGTCGCCTTCATTGGTAAAAAGCAAAGTAGTATATTGCGTAAAGAGCAGATCATAAGCCGTTTGGGCTGGTTCTGGCTGCAGCTGTTGTCCGGTTTGGAAAGAGTAATACACTTTGTTGTAACCTGTTTCCTTTAATACAAATGTTTGTGTAAGTCCTGTATTGTTCAGGTTGGAGTAAGTGAAATAATAACGGTTATTTGTCAGGCTGTCGAATTTTATCTTTCTGTAACCCAGCAAATTACCTGCCTCATCATAGCCTCTGTCGATTACATAAACTTTTTCGGAATAGCTCGTGTCATTTTCACTGATCAGTATCCAGTTTCTCAATACAGTAGAATCCGGATTACCGCTCGAAGGATCAAACTGCATCGCTAATCCGGCCGCTGAATTCACTTCTGATAGATTTGTTGTTTCTGTTTGGCCTGCCAGCATAAAATTGGCCGTATTCAACCAGATTTTGCATCCTTTATCCGTGGCATCAAAAGCGAGATCCCAGGATGTTTTGTCGTTGCTGCTTACAATGGCCGAATCGCTCAGTTTGTAGTAAACCTGATTCTTATAAAGCCTGATCTCATTTCCGTTTTCGATCTCCGTCATTGGAATCACTGCGGTGATTTTATCCCCTCTGTCATAGGGTGTTACGCGTTCATCTTCCTTAAAGCAGGAAGTGAGCAACAGTGGCAAAACAAAGATCAGGAATGAAATTTTTCGCATCAGTCAAATTTTTTGAATGAAATATTAAGCCGTACAAAGAATGTTCGTCCCCAACCGGCAATGCTCGATCCGCCACCGCCGGAATGAATTTCCCCCCCGCCTGAAATATTGCCTCTTACATCAATATTATTAACATCGAAAAGGTTTTTCACACCGGTCTGTAAGGTGAGCTGGTTTTTCCAGAATTGACGACTAACCGACAGATCCATGGTGTGGTAAGCGGAGGTGATAATTTTATATGCTTGATTTTCAGATCTAAGTAATATTTCAGGATACTCGCCATTGTATTTGTAAAATACATTGAAACGCATTTGAGTTTGCCGCCAGAGATAGCTGACCTGAGTCATCACATCGGTCGAATAAACCATCTCATTATCAGCGGATTTATCATAAATCTGGTTTCTGCCGGTTTGACTCAATCCAAGTTTTATTTCCAGCCAGGGATAGATACGGTTATTGAAATTGAGTTGATAACCTTGCGTTATGAATTGACTCAAATTTACATAGGTGTATAATGAGGAGGCGGGATCCAAAGAGGCCAGTATTATGCTATTGTAAATGTTGTTGTAAAAGAGACTTAGCTCGGCGCCATAATCGTATGTTGGTTTTTCGTGATGGTATTTCAATGAGAGGTTAAAATTTTTGGAGTCTTCTGCTTCAAGATTTTCATTGCCTCTGATATTGTGATTCACATCAACAAATTCCAAATAGAGCTCTTTGAGCGATGGTGACCTGAAACCTTTAGCCAACGAAGCTCTCAAACTGAATTCTTCTGTAAGGTCGTATTTGGCGTTGAGCGAATATACCAGGGGTGCTTTGTATTTGGTATTGTATGAATAGCGCAGCCCGGGCTGAAGCATCAGACGTAAGGTGGGTTTGATTTTAACATTTAAGAATGCTGCATAATCACCCAGAACCTGTTCTTTATTTAAGACTCGTTTTCCGGTTCCGGTCTCATAATTCAAATCAATACCCAGTTGATAGTTGAAAGGCGAATTGTCGTTGCTTTTACTAAACTCAGCCCTCAGCAGATACTGTCCAAAGCTGGATGTGTCCTGAATATCCGGATCCAGGGTAAGATTTTCTTCAAGTGTTGTAAGATCTATTAGGTAATTATTTTTTATGCGGTTGTAATAACCATAAGATGCAAGAACGTTAAGGTGTCGGTTTTCGAAAAGTTTGGTTTTGATGTCTGCCGTAGTAGTGAAGCGATTGGTGGTGAAGTGATTATCAAATGCCGTTTCGTAATACGAAGGTAACAGATCGCCTTTATGAAGTATATACTCATTAAAATAGGAGGTAGTTAACCGGGCATGTAAGCTTTTGTGATTGTAGGCCAGACTGGCATCTGCATTGTATTGTCTTTTTGGTTTCCATTGCTTGGCCCTGCTGGTATCTACTGCACTGTAACCGCCAAAAAAATTACGCGCTCCGGCCAGCGATCCGCTCCAGCGGTTTTTTTTCAGTGCGATGTCTGCATTAAAATTATAAACACCAACCGATTCCGTATAGGCTTCGGCATTGGTTTCCAGACTGGTATATTTATTCTCCTTAGTGATAATATTGATTACACCGGCAAGGGCATTACTGCCATATATGACGGACATCGGGCCTTCGATAATTTCTATGTGGCTAACGTTGTACAGGTTTAGTTGGCTTAAATCTATGTTTCCATTCATCCTGCCTATCACGGGCACGCCATCGATCAGAAATTTTACGTGCTCACCTCCTAAACCCTGCAAGGTAATACCCGAACCCAATACGCCATCATTGGATGAACGAATATTAAGTTCAGTTGCCATTAATTCTTTCAGATTACTGGATGCTTTTTGTTCAATTTCACGTGCGCCGATCACCTTTACCCTGAAAATGGATTTATCAACGGCTTGTGGGGTATATTGTCCTGTAACTACCACTTCATCCATATTGATGCTGGTGGATTGCAACATCACTCTTTTTAGCTCTCCAGGTCTAATTGTATCCGTGAAGGTGTGATAGCCCACATAACTAACTGTAAATGTACCGGTTGTGTTTAGTGGATTTGCAGTATAACCTGCCATATCTGTAAGGCCGGTATGTGTTTTGCCTGTGCTTAATGATTTAAACAGTACATGCGCAAATGCAATGGCTTCGTTATTCCTTTGATCTTTAAGCAAAACACCAGTTTGCTGGTTTTGTCCGATTACGACAAAACCAGCAAACAGTATGATTAGGAGGAGATTTACTCTTCTAATCATAGGTTATTTTACTATTAATTGCTGTGAATAGACTTTTTCAGCAGTTCTTATTTGTAATAGATAGAGGCCTTTTTTGAATTCCTGCACCGAAAACTTCAAAGTGTTAGCGGAATTCATTTGTTCTTGCTGAAGTAGCAATCGTCCGGACAAGTCGTAAATTTCAAGCGTGACTTTTTCAGTTGAAAGTGCGGTAAGGTCAATATTTACCTTATCAGTAGCCGGGTTGGGGAAAATACGAAGACTTGCTTGAGCATTGTTTTCAGAAATATTTACCAGCGAGACTAACTCATGGCTGAATACCGTCTTGCCTTCGCCCTGTCCACTGAAGGAAATTGGGACAAATTTGTAAATATCACCCGAAAGACTTTGTACAAAATAAACAAGTGAATCTGTCACAGAATAGCTGAAAGTGTTCATGTCGAAGTATTTCCAGTCGCTGCCGATCACAGTTTTGTAAAACTCCATTGGTTTGGCATACCAATCAGTAAAATCAGGTGAAACAGGATGATTTTTATTTGCGCCGGTTTCTACATTGTTCAAAACACCAACAACAACATAATTGGCCGGATTTCCGTCATTGTCAAAAACAATACCCATATAACGACTAAACATGATGTCCCAGCTGTCTTTGGCTGGTTCGCGATCAATCACCGAAGCAATCGAAAGATTGTAATATACGAATAATTTATCTTCGTAAGGCGTAACATCAAGTGTTTCAGTATATTGATTTGTTCCGTCAAGATTAGCGAAGGTGAAATAATAGGTGTTATTTGCACTGTTTTTGCGTTCGATCCAGAGTTTTTTATAAGCTCCGTTAGCCAGTTTGATGATGTAGATGGAATCGCCAACCACATCGTGCGAAACCATATTATAAACGCCCCATCCATAATCAGGATGGCCAAGTGCATTGCGGTTAAAAGCACCATCTTCCCAGATGGTATCTGAATTGTAGAGTCTTTTCCAGCCACCCATTCCGGTTGTGTCGATGGCATTCCAGCTGGAAGTATCGCCATTGCCATAAGTAACCAATTCAGTACCCATTCCATCATTGATGATTATACCGGCACTCCAGGTGTTGGTATAAAAACCAATGTCCCAGGTGTTGCGCTCTGCTGAGGCAACCATACCATTTTCGAAACTATACCATACATCATTGGCATAGCCTGGTCCCATTGTAACAGAATCAGTCACAGGGTTTGCCTTTGTAGTCAGGCTGAAAAAAAGTAGAGAGAATACTGTAATGTGAAATATATATTTTTTCATAATAAGTTCAAATTGAATAAGATAAATAATTAGTTGCCTGACCTTGTTGCTTAAGGTTAGGCTAATGATTTGCAATTAGTAAATTGGGATTGAAAAAGGGGGGGAGCTACGAAAGTGGAGGAGCCCGCAGGCCGCAGATAGTGTGGTGGAAAGGCAAGATAGCTTTAACGGCGAGCCTGGAATAACAAAGCAGGCTAAATCTTCTGGCAATTGTTTGTTCTTTTGTCTCACAAATTGCCAACACTGCATTGCTGTGCCATCCGTCTGTTTTATCAGAGCCTTTGTGTGTTTTGAAGCTGATTGTTTTGCCGTCGTCCTGCGATTTGGGTTTGGTAAACGGGTCTTGCTCGTCAAATAGCTTCACACCAAACATCACCTCCTGGTGATAGGTAATCAGGTCGCCAATAACCATCCAAAAGATGGAAAATGCTATCAATAACTTGACTCCTCGATATACCTTTACCTTAGTCATATTCGCTGCAAAGAAAGCATTTTTTTTTAATGGTTTCAATACCTGATATAGGGGATTAATTAAATGCTTTTTTCAGGTCTTTCACCCATTTCTGAATGCGATCGTCCGAGAGATCGGCCTGGTGGTGTTCGTCAAGGACAAGACCGACAAACTTTCCATCTTTTTCGGCCAGCGAGAAATAAAAGTTGTAGCCGTCTTTGGGCCATTCACCAACAACAACTGATTTGTCGGGCAAACGGCAGTACATGGTTCCTAATCCGTCAACAAAACTATCGGGATATTCTTCCTGATCGCCCAATCCGAAAAGTGCTACTTTTTTGCCTTTAAAATCTATTTCATTCAGGTTGTCGATAAAGTGTTCCCAATCGTCCTGCATATCGCCAATACCCCAGGCTGAGGTGCCAAAAACGAGATTTTCGTATTGGGCAATTGCCTTTACGTCCGACTCGTGAATGTTGTGCAAATGAGCTTCTTTACCCAGAGCTTTTTTTATTTTTTCTGCTATTTTGCGGGTTGTTCCGGATGTGGAACCATAAAATATTCCTACTGCTTTCATATTGATTTTTACTACGTATCGTGTTAATAATTTTTAAGATTTATCCAAACGAATTTACCTTTCATTGAATACTTTATTGAAAACTAAATGAATCACAAGCGGCTGCAAATTTACACTAAAATAACAATTCAGAATCCAAAAGGTTTGTTTTGAATGTCAAACTCCCTGCACTTCTTCAAGTTTAATAAGCTGATTAAGAATGGCATAAACAGTTAAACCCGAAACAGTTTTGATGCCAAGTTTTCGGGTAATATTTTTTCGGTGAGTCATTACGGTATGCGCACTTATAAAAAGTTTGTCGGCAATTTCGTTGTTTGTATTTCCAAGGGCTACAAGTTTTAAAATGCTGATTTCTCGTTCGCTAAGACTTGTATTTTCGGTTTCGGAATTGCAGTTTGGCAATTGTTTGAGCGATTTCTCCATGATTTTATTCAGCTCGGATTTTTCGGCATCCAGATTAAGTGTCTGATCAAATTTGCTTTGAATGTGGGCAGGTGTATCAGACTCGATCAGACCGATGTAGAAGGGTTCGAAAATATTTTCGTTGAAGCGGGGCAGACTAATCAATCGTATCACCAACTTAGGATTTAATAAAACCAGGTCGGGATTAATCCGGTTAACCAGTTTTTCCAGATCATCTACCGGCGCATCAAATTCTTCAATTCTGTAAGGCTGTCCCTGATTGCTCAACAGGGTTTTTAGTCCTTCTCTGATCAGAAAAGAGGGTTCGATTAGCAGGATGCAAATGCGGTTAGATACAGGTGCCATGATCTGCATATCGTGAGTGAAGTTCTTTTTCCATATTTTCGACGATTGGGACGAGTATCAGGTCTTCGATATGTCCGTGATTGTTGAGGTCGCTTTCCAGTTCGAAAATTTCGTGCAAGATCAGGTTGAGCAATTTGTAATTGCTTACCGGAGGCAGGTATTTGATGAGGATATTTTTAAGATCGAAAAGTTTGGATTCTACATCGTCGTGATCTTCCTCATATTCCGTGATGCTGTATTTTTGCAAATCCTCAAGTATTTCGTGTGAAGTTAGTGTTGATTCCAGCACCTTCTCAAGGCGCAACACATAAGGATAAACGCCTTGTTCTTCTTTGGTGATGTGATTGGTGAGCTCGTGCTGGTACTGATCAAAAAAGTTTTTTACCAATTTTCGATGGCTTTCCTCAAAACCAGAAGTCTGAACTATCTCGGTAATGTATTGGCCTATCTCTGGTATTTTGACATCCAGGTAATAAGAATGTGTTTTTTGCAGATAGTCAATCAACATGCTTGCTTTGAAGGTTTGCAAATGCCTGAGCGGAAAATAGGAAGGATCGTGAAAAGTGTTTACGATTTCGAGGAAAAAGTCGAGGTTTATCTTGTGATCTCTGCATACAGCTTCAACAGTTCGCTCCCCAAAGCCTAAAAAAATATCAAAGCGGTTGAGCACGGGCAGGAGGTGATGGTTCATGTGAATGACCTCAGCCATTTTTAAGTCCTTGTGAATTCGCATGGAACAGCTTATTTAGAATGATTCTGCAAAATTACGAAATTCCAAGAAGTTTAAGCTGATTCTGTAAAATGGATTCCAGTTTTTCGGGATTATTATCCGGAATCTCTGATTGGGATTGTGGTGTGGCAGCAAAGAGGTCAGAAAGACTGATTTGATCCTGACTAACGACTTGAAACCAGTTTTTTTTGGCAAGATATTCTGCCAGATATTCTTGTTCCGACTGACCTGGTGTTGGTATAAGTAAGGCGTTCACTTTTAAACTAAGCAGATCCATAATGGTTGAATAACCGCCCCTGCAAACCAGTTTTTTTGACCGGCTGATCAGTTGCAAAAATTCCTCGTCAGCAGCATGGTTTAACAATTTTATCTTATTGATTACCTGCTCATTATTTTGATTTTGTGGCAATCCGCGGAGGATAACACAGCTACGATCGGTATCTGCCAGCAGTTTGATTAGCTTGTGTTCCAGCAAGCTGCGCTGTGGTTCGGGCCCTGATAAGATTATCAGTAGATCAATATCTTTTGTCATATTGTTTGTCTCACTGAGATTGAATCTGCTTAGAATACCCAGATGACAGGCAGGAATGAAATTTTCGGGAATCAGCGAAAGTTCTCCTGAAAGATTCTTTACAGGAGGATGATCAGGAATCCAGCATTGATCAAAGTTTTTAATGAGCTTGTGATTCAGCATATTGGCCGTTGAATTGAGCAATCGGATTCCCGGAGGAAGTTTGAGGTTTAGCTGATGCGTGATAATGACCGATGGAACATTTTTGTGCCAGGCACCAAAACGATTGTCTGATAGGATGAGATCAATCTCTCGGCTTTTCACAAGCCTGGCTATGAATTTTTTATCGCGAAAATAGTACCAAAAGGCGAGAGGAAGTTGAATTAAAAGCTTGAAAAACTGCTGATTGCCTTTGGCGTAGCCAGGTTCAAAACCTTTGAATCTAATCCATTCCAATTCCGGAAACTGGCTTTTTAAAAATGCCAGGGGAGCCTGATCAGCAGCCATTAGAATGTTGTAGTCCAACTGCTGCAAAACTCGCAATAATGGTACAGATCGGCTGGCGTGGCCAAGTCCCCAGTTTAGCGGGCAAAAAAGAATTGTTTTTTGTTCTGGCAAAGTTGCTTTTAGTACAAATGTACATGATTTTTCCTTTTGAGATAATAGTGCAAATGGCATAAATGGTTTATTTTTGGCGACCATGTCAGACCAATTAATCTATCAAATCGCACTCACACTCATTCCCGGCATCGGGGATGTAAATGGCAAAAGACTCATTGCGTATTGTGGTGGTCCTGAGGCTGTTTTCAAGGAAAAAAGACGAAGTTTAGAGAAGATTCCGGGCGTGGGAAAGCATACCATCAGTGCTTTGATTAATCAACAGGTAGTTGGAAGAGCAGAAGAGGAACTGAAGTTTATTCAAAAAAATGCAATCACTCCGCTATTTTATCTGAACAAGCAATATCCCAGACGATTAAAGCATTGCGCTGATAGTCCCATGATGCTCTACTTCAAAGGAAATGCTGATTTGAATGCTGAACGGGTGATAGGGATTGTAGGAACCCGTAATGCCACCTCGTATGGCAGGCAACTTTGTGAACAACTCACAGAAGAACTTAAAGATGAAAAAGTTCTGGTAATTAGTGGTTTAGCCTATGGGATTGATACTTATGCGCATCGTTCGGCATTAAAGGCCGGATTAGAAACGGTAGGTGTTTTGGCTCACGGGCTGGATCGCTTATATCCGGCAGCAAATAAAAACCTTGCCACCAAAATGCTTGAGAATGGTGGTTTGATTACTGATTTTGTAAGTAAAACAAATCCCGACAGAGAAAATTTTCCCAAACGTAATCGCATCGTGGCAGGCATGATCGATGCACTGATAGTGGTTGAATCCGCCAAAAAAGGTGGTGCGTTAATTACAGCCGACATTGCCGGTTCATACAACAGAGATGTTTTTGCTTTTCCCGGTCGCGTGGGCGATACTTATAGCGAAGGCTGCAATTTTTTGATACGAACCAACAAGGCAGCTATGATCGAACAGGCAGCTAATCTGAGGTATATGATGGGATGGGAAGCCCCGCAAAAAGGGAAAGCAGTTCAGACCAAACTTTTCAGAGCCTTTAATGAAGAGGAGCAATTGGTTTTGGAGGCCTTCGAAAATGAGACATCACAGGAATTGGATCAGCTGCTTATTAAAACAAGATTTACTGCTTCAAAAATGGCTGCTGTATTGCTGGGCCTGGAATTTGATGGTATCTTAACAGCTTTACCCGGAAAACGGTATCAAAAAGCAACCTAGGGTTTTAAGGGTGTGCATTTTTTTCCGGTTTAATGTTTGTGGATTTAATCATTAAGAGCAAGGCGATTAGGAAAACACCGACACCATATAAAACCATGATGGTTTTTTCGGAGGTAAGAAATCCAAAATAGTAAAACCCCATGAAAAAACTTGCTGCTCCAAGTCCTGTTAATGAGTCGATTAGCCTGTTTTTTCTGTATTTTCCCATGCCAATAAAAAATCCCATGATGATGCCAAAAAACAAACAAGCCATAGGAAGGGAGTAAATAAATACAGGTGAGAGTAGTTTGGCAAACAATCCCATATCAAAAAGTGGGACTGCTAAAGTGCTAAAACCCAATGAGATTAGCATAGCGTATAGCACTCCATCCAGAGGAGTATTAAAACTCTTTAAAGGAAGAAAATAATAGCGCAATACAATAAAAATTCCAAATTGCGATCCAAATCCAATAATCACAAAGCTATAAAAACCGCTTCGTCTCAGGTTTTTAAGCTGATCATAGCCTAATGATTCTGCAAGGAGATCAAAAAGAAACAAACTCACAACAGTGATCAAGCCAAGACCAAATGCCTGGAACAGATGTTTATTTGAGTTAATTTGAAACTTTTTGTTAAGGTACAAAATCAGTAAAATGGCCAGAACCGGTGCTTGCAAATAAGATAAAATTGTAGCAATAGTCATACGTTTGGGTTGTTTTTTATGTTTACAATAGTACATCAAAGATACAATTTCTGGATTATCAACAGCATTTTTCTTTGGTTGATTCACAATTTTATCTACCCGAACTTATGCCGGAGCAGAAGCAGAATAATGCTATTTTTGTCAGCGAATTAATTGTTGGATTACAGCTGTTTGTCAGCAATGCAGTAACTTACACAAAACGATCAGACCATTGGAAAAAGGCCTTGTCATTCGTTCGACTGGAAGTTGGTACACCGTTTTTACGGAAGCGGGGCACCAGCTTTTATGCAGGTTAAGAGGGAGGTACAGGATGCATGATATACGCACAACCAATCCGATAGCTGTGGGTGATGTTGTGATGATAAGCATGGAAAACGGCAAAGAAACGGGCATTATTGAAGAGATTGAAGATCGTAGGAATTTCATCATTCGTAAAGCAACCAATTTGTCGAAGGCGGCACATATCATCGCTGCCAACCTGGATCAGGCACTGCTTATTGTTACGCTTCAAAATCCCAGAACCTCAACCGGCTTTATGGATCGTTTTTTGGTAACAGCCGAAGCCTATCATCTGCCTGTTACTCTGGTTTTCAATAAGTTTGATCTGCTGGATGAGCAAACTATTTCCGATCAGCAAAAACTCATTAATTGCTATGAAAAAATTGGCTATTCCTGCCTTGTAGTTTCGGCTGTTAGTGGCTTTGGACTCAATCGTCTTACTGAAACACTCAAAGATACGGTCAGTCTGTTTTCGGGTCATTCAGGCGTAGGGAAATCGGCTCTGGTTAATGCCATTGATCCGGGTTTGAACCTTAGAATTGGAGCAATTTCTGAGTATCATGCAAAAGGAAAACATACCACTACCTTTGCCGAAATGCATCCCTTAAGCTTTGGTGGATGGATTGTTGACACCCCGGGGATCAAAGAATTTGGTTTATTTGATCTTGAAAAAGAGACACTTGCACAGCGTTTTCCGGAAATGCGTGAGCGGATGCTTCATTGTCGTTTTGCAAATTGTACACACCATCACGAGCCTGGTTGCGCTGTGAAAGAAGCACTTGATGCGGGTGAAATTTTCGAGTTCAGATACAACAACTACCTGAATATGTTATTGGATAATGAATCAAAATAAAATCTGAAATGATTGCCAAACACATGATTACTGATGGCGTTATGCCTTTGCGAACAAGCGATACGGCCCGTACTGCACTCAGCTGGATGGAGGATCTTAGGGTAATGCATGTGCCAATTGTAAATGAGTCGCGTTTTCTGGGATTGCTCTCAGAGTTTGATATTTATGATTACAATCACCTGGACGAGCCCATTGGAAGCCATAAATTATCATTGAGTAAGCCCTATGTGTATGATTATCAGCATATATTTGATGCACTCAGGGTGATGGATGATTATAAGCTTAGTTTGATTCCGGTGTTGGACGAACATCAAAACTATCTGGGTTGTATCACTTTGCAGTCTTTATTGGAACATTTTGCGCAATCCTATGCCTTGGCCGAACCCGGCGGTGTGATCGTGCTTGAGATGCCGGCCAATAGTTATATGCTTTCGGAAATTGCACGACTGGTGGAGGATAATGACGCGAAAATTTTAAGTGTGTTTACGCGTTCGGATGAGGATTCGTCAATGTTGCAGGTTTCCCTTAAGCTGAATAAAATAAACATCGAACCCATCCTTCAAACTTTTAACCGATTTCAATATCAGATCATTGCTTTTTATAGCGAGCACTCTGATCAGGATGACCTTCGCGATCGTTACGAATCGCTGATGAATTATTTAAATATATGAGAGTTTTCCTCTTGTTTCTTGCTTTGATGGTGGTGGCGACAGTCGGAGGTCAGATTAGAGTTGCAAATAATATTTACGATTGCGAAATTAATGATAATAAATTGATTAGCATTGGAGATATTAGTTTGAGCGGAAACGATGTAACCCGCGACAAAATCATATTCAGGGAGTTGGAGTTTCAATCAGGTCAAAAGCTTACTTTTTCAGAACTGTGTGAGCTCGCTACCTTATCGCGCGAGAATTTAATGAATCGGTCACTATTCAATTTTGTTTATGTTGATTTGATACCGGACGAAAAAGACAAAGCTCTTATAAACATCAAAATCAGCGTGATAGAGCGTTGGTATATCTGGCCTTTGCCAATTTTTGAGCTGGCCGACCGCAACTTTAACTCCTGGTGGCAAACCAAGGATTTTAACCGGGTAAATTACGGGGCATTTATTACGCATAACAACTTCAGAGGAAGGATGGAAA
Organism: Bacteroidales bacterium UBA6229; assembly: GCA_002440975.1. Classification (GTDB taxonomy): domain Bacteria; phylum Bacteroidota; class Bacteroidia; order Bacteroidales; family F082; genus UBA5536. Next base: position 8,041 of record DJWN01000041.1, on the reverse strand, counting down.
AGCTGCAACTCTTGCTGCGTGCCGGATATAATCAAAACTATTCATTACTCTACGAAATTCCTTACCTCACTGCGAAACAAAATTTTGGTATTGGGATTGAAGGCGGATATTCCCGTAGTCGTGAAATTGCCTACAGAACTATTGATAACGAACAACTTTATTACAAAAATGAAACCGGCTATGCCCAGGAAAGACTCTTTTTGAAGGCCATTTTTAGTTATCGGATCGGATACCGTAACTCACATTTTCTCTACCTGAGTTTTGATCGCTATTCTTTTGCTGATTCGTTGATTGGACTTAATCCTGATTTTATGGCTGCTGAGGGTCATAAATCATCCTTTTTGGCACTTCAATATATTTTTAAACATGATTATAGGGATAATAAGGCGTATCCTATTGAAGGTTATTACTTTGATTTTGAATTTATGCGGTTTGGTTTTGGTTGTTCAACTACCTCCCCTGATTTTCATTACGCCAAGACAACCTTCGATTGGTACACTCCCATTTCAGGGCGCTGGTACTGGGCTTCAAGTGTTATGGCAAAATTTTCGGGTGGCAAAACCCAACCTTACTATTTGAGAAAGGCACTCGGTTTTCAGAATGACTTTGTGCGATCCTATGAGCTTTATGTGATTGATGGGGATAATTTTGGAATTTTTAAAAACAATTTGAAATTCAATGTGATAAAACCTAAAGTGCGTAATTTGCCACTTATCCCCACCGAAAAATTTAGTAAGATACATTATGCAGCCTATTTGAATTTGTTTTTAGATATGGGTTATGCAGGAGCCATGATTCCTGATCCAACAAATTCATTGAATAATAAGTTGTTAATTGGTACCGGGATAGGCCTCGATCTGGTTACATATTACGATATGGTTTTCAGGTTCGAATATTCCCGAAATCGTTTGAATGAATTTGGGTTTTTTGTTCATTTTATGGCACCTATTTAAATTTGTTTTCGGGTGCTTGATTTAGTTGGACTTCTTTGTAATTGATTTGTAATAGACGTCACACTTGGTTCGAAACCGAATAGCATAGTGTAAAAAATGTTAAATCAGCAATTGAATGCATTAAATTTCGTAACCTTGCGACTTGTCGGGCTTATTTTTATAAACGATGAAAATTGCACTTTTTGGTAAAAGTTTCAGTGGAGATCGCACGCCATTTTTAAAACAATTGGTCGAAGGTTTGCTTCAGCATCATGTTGATTTAATGGTTTATCGACCCTTTTATGAGTTAATAAAAATCTCTGTTTTACAAGGTGTTACGGTTGATGTTTTTGATGCCCATCAGGATTTATCGGCTTCGGCTGATATGGTATTTTCAATCGGGGGTGACGGCACTTTGCTTGATACACTTCCTCTGATACGAGAATCGGGTATTCCGGTTTTGGGGATAAATATGGGCAGGCTTGGGTTTTTGTCCAGTATCTCAAAGAATGAAATTGAATGGGCAATAAATCAGGTTATTAATGGCAATTATACACTCGAAAAAAGAAGCTTGATAGCACTCGAAAAGCCTGACGATTTGTTCCCTGTGGTCAATTATGCTTTAAATGAACTCACCGTTTTCCGCAAGGAGACTACCTCACTCATTGTTGTACAAGTGTATGTGAATGATTATTTTGTCAATGCTTATTGGGCTGATGGATTGATAGTTGCAACCCCAACGGGGTCGACGGCATATTCCTTAAGCGCAGGTGGCCCCATTTTAGCTCCGCAGTCGTCCAGTTTTGTTATAACACCAATAGCTACGCACAATTTAAGCGTACGTCCTATCGTTATACCCGACGATAGCCTGATTAAGTTACGCGTAGCAGGCCGCCACACATCTTATACACTTAGCATGGACTCGCGGATGGCAGATATGGACGACTCAGTTGACATCATCATTCGAAAAGCACCTTTTGATTTGAATATGGTGGCCATGGAAGCCAAGGATTTTTTTGGAACAATAAGGGAAAAGCTTTTGTGGGGGCTTGATATCAGAAATTAATGAGGCTTAGACTTAAAAAAAATGATAATTTTGCAAACCATCAATTTGACAATAAATTGTTAATCAGTATTTTTTATTTTATTGCACAGCAACAGGATGGTATGAAACAATATGATGAATAGCCAAAAAGCTTTTTTAGGTTTACTACTGATTGGATTTTTACTTCTTCCGAGTGTACAACAGGCACAGGATCTGGAAGTTGGTCTTTTTGGAGGTGTAAATTATTATGTTGGTGATATCAATCCAGCTAAACAATTCAGCCAGCCCGAACCGGCTTTCGGTTTGATAGCACGCTATAATATAAATACCCGCTGGACTGTCAGAGCCAGCATCACAATGGGCAAACTTGTTGGCAATGATACCATTGTTAAATTTAACGCAAAACGCAAGCTTGCTTTTGAAACCCGGGTGAATGACTTTAGTCTGATCGCCGAGTTTAACTTCTTAGATTATTTTACCGGAAGTAAAAGAGATTACGTTACGCCTTATATTTTTGGGGGCGTATCAGTGTTTTCATTCAATCCGAAGCATCCTGATGGCACTGATCTGCAATCCATTGGAACTGAAGGCCAGCAGGATACAGACTCAAACGGTAACCGACTGGGGCCGGCACCTTATAGTAAATTCTCATTTTCTATTCCTTTTGGGATAGGGGTAAAATACAGTTTGGGAAAACGTGTTGGATTGGCTGTTGAATGGCGCATACACAAGACCTTTACTGATTATCTGGATGATGTAAGCACAACCTATGCTTCCTTGCCATTGGCCAAGCAAAAGTATGCCGATCCTGCCGACAGTTTTGATGCCGGCATGAAACGTGGCGACGAAAGCACCAGGGATTGGTTTAGCTATGCGGGTGTTACACTTACCTACAAATTTGATCTGAGAGGAAAACAACGTTGTGATAATTTTAATCAAACTAACCACTGATAATACTGCATGTCAGAGCACTTACATACGAGCTTGAAAGAGAAGATTGATCTTGAACGACTTCCAAAACATATTGCCATCATCATGGATGGCAATGGTCGTTGGGCAAAGAGCAAGGGAAAGCCAAGAATTTTTGGCCATCAAAGCGGTGTAACTGCTGTTCGCGAAGCAGCTGAATCTGCTGCCGAACTTGGAGTTTCTTACCTCACACTTTATGCCTTTTCAACCGAAAACTGGACACGTCCCCGGATGGAAGTAAATGCATTGATGCGGTTGCTTTTGCAAACTATTAAAGATGAAGTGGTTACTTTGAACAAAAACAATATTCGTCTCAATGCCATTGGCGATTTGGATAGCCTGCCTAAGCTCAACAAAGAGCATTTATTAAGGGCGATGGATCAAACCAGTCATAACGATCGGATGACGCTAACCCTGGCACTAAGTTACTCCAGCAGATGGGAGATCATTCAGGCAGCCCGAAAGTTGGCAGCAAAAGTGGAGCATGGTGAATTGAAAGCCGGAGATGTTGATCAGCATTGTATTGAGCGTTTCCTGACCACTTATGGCATGCCCGATCCGGAATTACTCATCCGCACGAGTGGTGAGACCCGTTTGAGCAATTTCATGCTTTGGCAGATTGCCTATGCAGAATTATATTTTAGTAAGAAATTCTGGCCGGAATTTCGAAAAGCCGACCTTTACGAAGCCATCATCGACTTTCAATGTCGCGAGCGAAGGTTCGGGAAAACAAGTGAACAAATTACAAAGCAGAATAATAAGGAATGAGGATAAAAGTATTGCCGTTGTCGGCACATAAACTGTTGGTATATTTATTGTTAGCTTTTGGTCTTTTCAGTTCTGTATCAATTCAGGCTCAGATTCAGATCGGTTCCGACCTTTCTGCTTTTGATTATAGTAAACCCAAAGACTACGAGATTGGAGGCATCAAGGTTGAAGGGGTTAAATACCTCGATCAGAATGTTTTAATCATGCTTTCGGGACTGTCTGTCGGGCAGAATATTAAAATTCCCGGCGATCCGATAACCGATGCCATTCGTAAACTCTGGGATCAGGGTTTATTTGAGGATGTGGCAATTTATGCCTCTGAGGTGGTCGGAAAAAGAATTTTTCTTGAAATACATCTAAAGGAACGACCCCGGGTTTCACGTTTTTCTTTCGAAGGCCTGCGCAAGGGCGAGGCCGATGATATCCGCTCTAAGATTAACCTTACCAGGGGAGATGTTGCTACTGATCACCTGATTGTTAGAACCAGAGATATTATTAAAGATCATTTTGCCGAGAAAGGTTTTCTGGATACTGAAGTTCACATCGAACAAATCCCTGATGAAACACGGGAGAATTATGTGGACATGCTGATCAAGGTCGATAAGAATAACAAGGTCAAAATAGGTGAGATTCTCGTTGAAGGAAATAGCGATCTCTCCGATGATCAGGTGTTGGCAGCAATGAAGGAAACAAAGAAGAAAGGAGTTCTTGACCCCTTAAATCCACTGGGACCTATGGTTGTAAATACTTCCTGGGAGTTGTTGAACCTGAGGCCTTTGAGTGCAATTGGACAATTTAAGAATTATTTTACTGAAAATTTTCGGCCCCGCATTTTTAAATCCTCCAAGTTTATTCAGGAAAATTTCAAGAACGATAAACGTGCCATCATTGATAAGTATAATGCAAAAGGCTATCGTGATGCAAGTATTATAAGTGATTCAATTTACAGGTTGGCAGATAACAGCCTGGGATTAAAATTGAAGATCAACGAAGGTGAACGGTATTATTTCAGAAGTATAAATTGGGTTGGAAATACAAAATACGATAGCGAATTTTTAAGCACATTGCTAGGTATCAAATCTGGTGATGTTTATAATAAGGAATTACTTTCAACGAACCTTTCATATAATCCTAATGGATTGGATGTGAGTTCGTTGTATATGGATGATGGATATTTGTTTTTTATGGCCGAACCGATAGAAGTGTTGGTTGAAAATGATTCAATTGACCTTGAGATTCGCATCCGTGAAGGAAAACAGGCACGTATCAGCAAAGTTACTATCAAGGGCAACACAAAAACAAATGATCATGTAGTGATTCGCGAATTGCGCACCATGCCGGGGCAGTTATTCAGTAGGGCCGACATCATTCGTACAACACGTGAGCTGGCACAACTTCGGTATTTTAATCCTGAAACGATTGTGCCAGATGTCCAGCCAAATCAGGCAGATGGCACTGTTGATATTTCATATACAGTAGAGGAAATCTCAGCCGACCAGATTGAGTTGAGCGGGGGTTGGGGCTATGGACGAATAATTGGGACATTGGGTCTGTCATTCAACAATTTTTCCCTTAGGAATGTATTTAAAAAAGAAGCCTGGAGGCCAATACCATCGGGTGATGGACAAAAGCTTTCGATACGCCTGCAAACATACGGAAAAGGCTACTTGAGTTATAGCTTTTCATTTACCGAGCCCTGGCTTGGAGGCCGCAAGCCTACTTCGCTAACGGTTTCCTATTACCACTCCTTATATTCTAATGAGTTGCCCAAATCAGATACCAACCGGGCTACTTTTAAAATTGATGGTCTCACCCTTGGCATTGGTAAGCGTTTGCGGTGGCCCGACGACTTTTTTACCCTCTATCAGGCAGCCAACCTGATGCGCTATGACCTGAAAAATTATTCGCAGATTTTTAGCGTTGGAACCGGAACAGGATTTTTTAATGTGTTCAGTTATAATGTTGTATTTGGACGTAATTCAATCAGTCAGCCGATTTTCCCGCGATCTGGCTCAGATGTGAGTTTGTCGCTTGAGTTAACTCCGCCTTATTCGGCATTTAGTGGAAAGGATTATAGCAGCTTAGATGAGAACGAGAAATTTAAATGGGTGGAGTATCATAAATGGAAACTTAATACCTCGCTTTATGTCGAAACCTTGCCCAAGCTGGTGCTTGCCACACGTTTGAAGTTTGGTTTCCTGGGTTATTATAACAAGGATATTGGTGTTACTCCTTTCCAGCGCTTTTACCTCGGAGGTGATGGCCTTTCGGGATATAACAACCTCGATGGGCGCGAAATCATTGCGATGCGTGGATATGGCAACGAAACCATTACACCTTTTTATTATAAAGACCGCAACATAGGCGGAAACATCTATAGTAAATATACCCTTGAACTGCGCTATCCACTCTCGCTTAATCCAAGTGCTACCATTTATGCGCTCACTTTTCTTGAAGCTGGTAATTCGTGGCTTGGATTCGACAACTTCAATCCTTTTGATGTGAAACGGTCGGCCGGTGCTGGTATCAGGGTGTTTTTGCCAATGTTTGGTATCTTGGGTCTCGACTGGGGCTATGGCTTTGATGATATCCCGGGAATCCCCAATGCAAACGGAAGTCAGTTCCATTTCTCCATAAACCAATCCCTTGATTAAAACTTTGGCAGGCTTTTTGGTTTGAAACAAATAATCTAAAATTAAAGGCTATGAAAAATAAAGCAATTGTAACACTCATCGTTTTAATGTTTACCGGTTTGATGTCGGTTCAAGCACAAAATCAGCGTTTTGGATATGTTGATACAGAGTATATTTTGAATAATATTCCGGAATATTCAGATGCACAGGCCGAGTTGGATGTGCTTTCGGAGCGCTGGGAGAAAGAGATAAAAGGACAGTACGAAATCGTTGAAAAGATGTATCGGGATTATCAAACAGAATCAGTGCTTTTGCCCGAAGATATGAAACGTAAACGTGAAGACGAGATCATCAAAAAAGAGCAGGCGGTAAAAGACCTTCAGATGAAATATTTTGGTCCGGAAGGTGAATTGTTTAAGAAACGAAACGAATTGGTGCAGCCTATTCAGGAAAAAGTATTTAATGCCATTCAGGACATTGCCGAGACTCGTAATTACGCTTTTGTTTTCGACAAAGCGGCTGGTGCCACCATGTTGTATGCAAGCGATAAGTTTGATATTTCGGACGATGTGCTTGATGAGATTGGCAATGTGATGCAAACGGTAAGGCGTGAAGACAGAAAATAAAAGCGTTAAAGCATGTTAAGCAATATTTGCAACTGTGCTTTTTTTAAGTAAGTTATCGAAATAATTTCTACATTTGCGTCTTAAAAAATTAGTTATTAATCTCCAGAAATCAGAAAATGAAAATTTTAACAAAAGTATTACTAGTCGTTGTTTTGGTTGGTTTAGCCAGCTTTGGGCAGGCACAGACACTCAAAATCGGATATGTTGATTCAAACGAGCTTATGGGAATGATGCCGGAGCGCGACACCATCGAGAATAAGTTAAGACAATTCGAGCAGCAGCTCGAAAACGAACTGCGTGCCATGGCCACTGAGTATCAGACTAAACTTACTGACTACCAAAACAATCTGGCTACCATGTCGAATCTGATTCGTCAGTCGAAAGAAAAGGAACTTACGGATTTACAAACCAGGATTCAGGATTTTCAGCAAAATGCAGATATGGATTATAGCGAACGCAGAAATGAATTGCTCACACCACTTATTGATAAGGTGAAAAAAGCCATCGAAGATGTTGGAACCGAAAATGGTTACACCTATATCATTGATTCTGCAACAGGTGTGCTGCTTCATATTGGATCAGGTGCTGATAATGTAACTGCAAAAGTGAAAACGAAACTTGGTATTAAGTAGCCAATTTTTTTTTAAAATATTTGATAAAGCCATCTGAATTCAGGTGGTTTTTTTTTATTTGCCGGAAATAAAAGGCTGTTTCAATTGTCCGATCTATTGGGTCTCGTGGAGTTATTATTGCAATAGGGCAAATCATACAGTTTTTTTGAAGTTAGATTATGATTATTTGAATTGTTGAAAAAAATATTCGACTTTTTTTTGGTTGAGCCAGGAGTTGATCTTGAATTTAACGTAGTGAAGTTTTTTAGAATAGGTGTAGGGGCTTCCTATAGATTTACGAATGGGGTGTCACTCAGGTACAAGCAACTGGATGCAAATTTTGATGAAATAGTAACAGAGATTGATAAAGATGCACTCGATTCATTTTCCTTTAACCTGAGTTTTAAATTTGGTTGGTTTTAGGTATTATTGACACACCAATACACAAAAAAAATGG
>DJWN01000074.1 GCA_002440975.1 Bacteroidales bacterium UBA6229 | reverse complement strand
CTAACCAACTGAGCTAAGAAGGAATCTTAGTTTGATATAAGAGGCTGCAAAAGTAAAGATAATTTCATTTGATACAAGTTTTTTGTCACTTTTTTGTTTGGCCTTCTTCCATTCAGTGATTATCCTTCTTGGAAACTTCATTTTTGAATGACTTCCTGTGGAAAATCAAATATTGTAAGCTTTTCTGTATTTCAAATTTCAATAAACATGCCGGGTTTTTTGTAAAAATAAACTCTTACACTAGCTATTAATAATTTAATTCCACATGATTACGCATTCCGGATATGACCAATTCATATAAGTGAACTGGTCAATCTTTTCATCAGTAAAACATCCAGGTATCAGTATTAATAAATTGTGAAAAAATTTAGGCACAAGGCCTCAGACTGTCTCCTAACAATACTTATCTTTATGCTTTCAAAAAACTAAGGTTTGACTCAATGATCCAAAAACCAAAGCTTTGGCCGATTACTTTAATATTTAGTTTGATTTCATGGTGCACCATACATGCACAACAATCTGTGGTCGAAGATTTTAAAATCACTATCACATTTGTTGATGAACCTACATCAGACTTGCAGATATATAAAACTCCTTTAAAATACAATAAAGATTTTGCGCTTGTGCTGCAGCTAAACAATGGTAATCCTGCTATTAACAGTCAGGTATTACCCTATTTCAAAGGTCAGGCCGGTAATCCGGGATTGTATTTTACCGAAGGTCAAGCAAACAGTATTCAGGCTTTTAAGATGGATGCTGTGCATTTTTTATTTGACGAAAATGGCACTGATATACATGATTTTCAGGCAGGATATTTAAACTGGGACAACATCATTAATTTATGGGCAGGTGATTTTGGTATTGTTGCAAACGGGCTAAACAAACCTGCCATTGAAGACGCCAGGGTTGAAGTAGCCAGAAGTAAAAGCTACACCCAGCGTAAAACCTTAAGTGCAACCATTCCAGGAGGATATCGTACTCAGGTTTACGTCGTACCTCAATTTGAAACTGATCAACTGCCTATCGCAAAAGAGCGATTTTTAGCTGTTTATAGCGATGGCAGTGGTGCCTTTCCCAATCCGGTTGATGCCGAAGAACTGACTTCGATAAACGGCATACAGCTGTCCCGCACTCCTTTTACCAATGGATTTTTCAATCAAATTCAAGTATTAGCACAACAAAGCTCAGAAACCAATCATCCTGTTGCCACTTATTTTCTGGAAGATTTTGAAGGTGGAATAAGCTTTGAACAGTTCAAACTTGAAATGAATCAGGTTGCCAACACTTTCGGACGGAATGGTAGTGACAGGATTTGGTCGGCAACTTCTACAGAAGTGATTGAATACATGAAAGTTAAAGAATTAACTGAAGTGCAAACAACTATCAATGGCAACATTGTTGAAATTACTTTTAGTGCCAACGATATGCCTGCTGATCTGCGCAATTATTGTTTGACTATCATGGTTAAAGGTGAATCTAATATCGTTGAAATGATCGTTGAAGAACCAGATAACATTTCCACCTATCGCAGAAGTGGCAGCGAAGCCTTACTCAACCTGAAATGGAATGGAAGTGTGGTTCCTGACCTGGAGACTCAAGCCGGTATGGCAGTAGATCAGGCCGAGGCGACCCTTAATCCTGCGGATGCACTTTCGGCCATGGATTATGTGCAAATGCTTGCTGACGGTGATATCAAGGAAAGTTTGCGCGACAGGCTTTGCGCTTTGTCATTTAACTATGAAATTGGTTTTTGTCCGAAAAATGAGTTTATGGGACCCGATACAGCAGTATGCGTTGGTACTATCCTTTCTTTTGAAGCTCCTGAAGCAGAATCTTACCTCTGGAGTACAGGCGAAACATCACAAGCTGTTGATTTTGAGTGCATCAGCGACACTACACTCTGGGCACAGGTAGAACTGGCAAATGGATCTGTATTAAGTGATACCATACAAATTTCAACTATTGCCTTACCTGATGTTCAAATCATAACCTCAGCCGACACCATTGGCCCTTCGGAAGAGGTAAGGCTGATCGCTACAGGAGCTGCCAGCTATCTTTGGAATGACGGATCAACAAACGACACATTAATTACCAGGCTCGAACAAACGGAAACCTTTATCGTTAGCGGAACCAATGAAGCAGGATGTGTACAAACAGATACCGCAACAATAGTAGTGCAATATCTTGTTGAGGTGGATTTTACCTTCGACACGGTTTGCTATGGGAATGCAACCAATCACTTCAGCCTGATCGAAAGCAATGATTCCATCCTGATCAAAGAATGGGATTTGAATGGAGACGGGATTTTTGGTGATGCTTATGGCGATACGGTGCAATACCTATACTTACAACCCGGCGAGCACCTTACCGGGCTAAGGGTTAGAACCAAAAGTGGTCATTTGGTAACAAAATATCATGCGATTCCAGTGGCAGATTATCCCTTCGGAAAATTTGAATATAGCAACAATTGCGAAGGTCAAACAGTCCAATTCACTGATTTGAGTACAGTTATAATTGGATTTCCTGCATCCTGGGAATGGGACCTGGGAAATGGCGTAATAGCCGATTATCAGCACCCTTCTTATTTTTATGATGAGGCTGGCACTTATACAGTGAGCCTGATCGTTACGTCCAATTACGGGTGTTCAGATACCGTTGAAAACATTCTTACAATCCTTACTGCTCCAATCATTGATTTACGATTGCTGGATGGTACAGTGGTTGCCGAAGACGCCGAAGTAAAAATGCAGAAAGGAGGCAGTCTCACTTTTAGGATTGAAAGTCCCTACGACAGCCTCGAATGGTCAGGCGGAGTGAATACTGAAACCTTCAGGGTGATCAATGCCGGTGTGTATGAGGTGGAAATATTCTATCAAGCTTGCTCTAACAGCAGAACTTTCACTGTAGTAGAAACAGAAGGACCGATAGATCCAACGGAGGGCATTATGAATTTGATTACTCCCAACGGAGATGGTTATAACGATAAATGGCTCATTGATTTATCGACTTACGGCCCTGCGAAAGTGTCGGTTTACAGCCGAAATGGCCGACAGGTTTTTAGTTCAAATGATTACCAAAATGACTGGGATGGTCGTTTCAATGGCAATCCACTGCCCGAAGGCACCTATTATTATATGATTGAATCTGCCGATGGAAAAGTAATTAAAGGACCAATCAGTATTTTGAGATGAAGAAAAGAAATTATACGATCATATTAGGAACTTGCCTGCTTGGTTTTCTGCTTCAAACTTTGCCATTGCAATCTCAGCAATTGCCCGTGAGTACTCACTATATCTTTAACAGTTATAGTCTCGAACCGGCATTTGCAGGAGCCTACGACGATGCCGCTGTGTATTTAAATTACAGGAGAGATTGGGGCAATATCCCAGGAAGTCCTAAAACATTCAGGTTGAACGGATTTGGTAAAGTTCATGATAAGATGTATTTAGGAGGGGAGATAATGGCGGATAACACCGATATTTTTAATCGCGTTAAAGTAGGTTTAAACTATACTTATCGCCTTCAAATGGCTAATGATCAATTCCTATCCTTTGCCATGGGAGGGAATTTCTACCAAAGCGTAATTCGTCTCGATCAGGTGAATGCTGATCATGACGATCCTTTGTTGAAAGATCTGGACAGAATTACCGGTTCAAACTTCAATGCCAATTTTGGGCTTGTTTATAACTGGAACCACTTTCATCTGGGACTTGGATTACCCGTGCTTTTCCGCTCAAAAGATGCCTATAACAAAGGTGCTGATAGTAAATTTACATTCGATCGTGCCTTTCTGATGCATATTTCAAATCGCTTTAAATTGGACGAACTATGGCAACTACAACTTTTTGGGGTTTACCAAAAAACAAATAAGCTTCCGGAAGTGATTGATATTTCTGCAACAGCCTTTTACAACGACACTTATCATTTTGGCTTGATGTATCGCAACAATAATACATTGGTGTTTGGTTTGGGAGGTGAATTAATTGATGGTTTTGTGATCGGTTATTCTTACGAAATGGGATTTAACGGCGTATATAATGGATCCGGAGGCGCACATGAAATAACTGTAGGATACCGGATTACAACAAAGAAAATCACACATTTTTATGATGCAGATGCACGAAAAAAACGCACTACACCAGTCAGACCGGTTAAGCCCGGGCCAAAACCCGTTGAATTTAACAGGAGGTAGTAAACATGAAAACGCTATATAAAAATACGATGACATGGGTGCTGCTTTTGACCTCGCACCTTTTACTATTGACGAGCCTTACGAGCAAGGCCCAAACTGCCGAGCCCGGCATAAACTTCATCATGGTAAGCTTTGACCAGGCACCAACGAATGTGGTGGTAGCAAAAGCTCCCCTGCGCTACAATAAAAAATTTGCACTTAGTTTCCATGCTGATAATGGAATTGAGGATGTTTATTCAGTTGGATTCCCCTTTTTTACAGGAATAAATGAAGGCAATACTAGCTATCCCGGCCTTTTTTACACAGATGGCTGTGGTAATCCAATTTCATTTAAATTAAGTAATTCTGTTTATTCCTATAACGGATTTAATAATGAAGACATGCATCAACCAGGCAATACTTATGGAAAAGTTACCTGGCCACAGCTTCAAAACATGATTCAGAATGGTTGTGCTGTTTTCAATCAGGGCTTCACCTCAGATGCTTCCACCGAACCCGATTTTATGAATTACAGTATTAAACGTAATGAAAGCTACATACGTCGTATGCTTTATAATGCAATTCCTGGCGGACTAAGAACTCGCGTTTTCGTGAACCCAAACGGTATCTCAGATTATACATCGGTGGCTTATGAAAATGATTATAAAATTGCTTTAAGGATTGGCGGAGACATCATTGGTAATAATGGTGCTGATGTAAATGCTTTCGCCGAGTGGGATCAAAATCTTGAATTGAACCGCCTGCAGGCTCAAAACACAAATATCACAAATTTAGCTGCTACAATGGCAAATGCTGATGGCAACTGGTGGGCACCTGTTTTTACTCAAAGCATTGTTGATGACTATCCGCAAGCCACATTCTTCAATGATTTCAACACCATCGCCAGCAATTATGGTATTGCCGGACAAGACAATCTCTGGATGGCAAGCGAGGAAGAAATACTGGATTACCTGCGTATTCGTGAGCAAACAACGCTTACCTATAATGTTGCTGGTAATACACTACTGATCCTGTTGCAAGGAGAAATTCCGACAGATCAACGATTTTACCCACTCAGCCTTACCATTGAAGCCGAAGGTGCCGTAATTACCAATATCAACATTAATGGTGGAACCAATAATAGCTATAACGGAACCGGAACCTCCAATTCACTGATTAACCTGGAATGGGACGGCCACGAAATAGAAGACCCTGAAATGCTGGCCGATGAATTTGTTACCATAGCCGAACAAACGCAGGCACAATACGACTGCCTCATTGCCATGGATTATGTAATGATGATGCCTCCGGATGAGGCACAACAAGCCATGAAAGACCGGCTCTGTGCCATTCCGGATATTGAATATGAAGCAGGCTTTTGCGAAAACTGTGAATTTGATCTGGGGCCCGACCTTGAAATTTGTCAGGGCGATTGTTTATTACTCGAAGCTCCTGTGGCAGAAGGCAATACCTATCTCTGGAGCAACGACAGCACCACAAGTTCAGTCCTTGTATGTCCTGAAATTACAACAACTTATTGGGTCGATCTGATAACAGCTGGTGGCTGCGAAGCCTCAGATACGATTACAATAAACGTCCTCGAAGCTCCGGTTTTCGATCTTGGCCCTAATCAGGATATTTGCCAGTTCGACAGCGTATCCTTTGAGTTGCCTTTTTCGGAGGATTATACTTATTTGTGGATTGCCAATTCCGACACTGTTGCTCAAAACGTGCATGAATATGGCTTCATCGTTCAGGATACTGTTTCGCTTATTGCTGAAATAGGCTCTCCAAACGGATGCCTTTCAATTGATAGCGTGGTTATTAATGCTTTATTAAAACCTCAAATCGATTGGGCCGATACTTTATTCAGCTGCCTGAATGATACAATAGAAATTGTTGCACCTTCCGGAGCTGATTTCGGCTACAACTGGTTTGTTGATGGCGAATTACAAGCCATTACCGCTTCTGTTTTTTCAATTATCCTGAGCGATACTTTGGAAGTGTTGGTTGAGGTAATTCCACCAGATGGTTGTATGGCAACGGATTCGATGGTTTTAATGCCTCTTGATACACCGGTTTTTGATTTTCCGGAAGACATACAGTTGTGTACCCTCGATACGCTTTTTCTTGAGGGGCCAGCAGGTGATAATTATTCCTATTTATGGTATGCTGATGATGTACTACTTCCCGAAACTGGTGCTGAGTTGCAATATATCGTTAACAGCAACGTACAGATCAAGCTCGAAGTTTATGCAACAACGGGATGCATGGCCACCGATTCTTTGCTTGTTAATGCACTCGAAATACCCATAATCACTGTCGATCCGCAACAAGCTTCACTTTGTTTTGGCAATAATATAGAACTTAACCTTAGCACCCAAAATGCTATCGGATTTCATTGGTGGGATGGAAGCACTAATCAAATCATCACTTTTGAACCTCCCCTGGCTGATTCCATTTATTACCTTTGGGCCGAAGCAGTTAATGGTTATGGATGCACTTCGAGGGATACTGCTGTAATCGAAGTACAGGATCATCCCGAAATAAATCTGATATTATCAAACGGAAACAGTCAGATCTGCACAGGCGAAAGTGTTGAATTTAGTGTTTCAAACAATAATCATATCCTGACGCAATACGTTGTTTGGAATGATTCAGATACCGTATTTTTTGGAGGTCAGACTACACTGAGCCGGGAATTTGAGCTTATGGAAAACAGCTGGATCAAAGCCGAAATCTTCTCAGAAATTGGCTGTTCGTCTGCCGATAGTTTACTTGTATTGGTTTATGAAACACCTGAAATATCTGTTAGTAACGACACCTCTGTATGTTATGGCGAATATGTGACATTGGAAGCCAGTGGCGGGCTTAGCTGCGAATGGTATAATGCGTCAGGTCTTATCGGCAATGATTATATCTTGCAATTATTACCTGAACAAACCGACACCTATTACGCTATAGTTAAAAATGGTGCTCCTTTATTTTGCAGTGCTTCTGATACGGTAAATATTAGTGTGCAACCCAAACCCGTTGTATCGGCAACGGCTTCTGAAACAGAGATTTGTGCCGGAAGCCAGATAAAACTAACTGCAACGGGTGCTTCAATCTACAGTTGGAGTAATGGTGAATCAGGCGATTCTATTTTCGTTTTTCCGCTCGACACTACTACTTTTCAGGTTTTCGGAAGCAACGAATATGGATGTATCGACACCGCTGAAGTTACCATTGCAGTGTTTCCTCGTACTGCGGTAAGTATTTCCGGGTTATATCCGGTTTATTGCCAAACGGATGAACCCACCGAGCTAACAGGCTTGCCTGTGGGCGGATTGTTTTCGGGAGCCGGGATGGTAGCAGGAGTTTTTAATCCAGATCTGGCTGGCGATGGCAGACATCAAATAGTTTACAGCCTCACAAACGATTATGGCTGTACCGATAGCGCAACAGCCACAACCCTTGTGTTCGGCGGATTAAGCAGCATTGATCTGGGCAACGACACTTTGATTTGTCCCAACGATACCCTACACCTCGATGCTGGTGAAGGTTTTACTGAATATTACTGGAATACAGGTGCAACAACGCAACAAATTTCAATTTCAGGCACTGATTACCAAGCCGGAACAAGCCGTGAAATCAGTGTAATCGGTGTGCTTGAAGGGTGCACGGCATCAGGAAAAATGCGTCTCACCATTCGTAATGACTGTTTTATCGGTCTTGATGAACAAACCATAAATCAGCTCATTGTTACTCCCAATCCCGGAAAAGGGCGATTTCTGATTCAACTTCCCGAAGACTTTGTGCCTGAAGAAATTAGTCTGGTCGATTTAAACGGCAAAACAGTAGATTTCAATTATGATTTAAATCAAAACAAACTAAATCTTCATCTTAACAAGCCTTATCAGGGTGTATTGATTTTACGTCTGGTTTCAAAAAGGCAAAACCTTACCACTAAACTAATCGCATATTAGCACGCATATCAAATTAGGTAAGTTGAACCTTCTTACCTCCTTTTGCTCAGCATTTCATACCTTTGCGCCTTTCAAAAAATAAAAAGACATGACAACAAAAAAGGTATTGGGCATCGGAAATGCACTGGTTGATAATATGATTCGCCTGGAAGACGAAACACTGCTGAAGCTTCTAAAACTACCAAAAGGAAGTATGCAACTGGTTGATATGGTTCGCTCGGAAGAAGTAGCCAGTTCCTCGGCTCATTTAAACTGTACACGCTCTTCGGGTGGTTCGGCATCCAATACAATACACGGCCTTGCCAGATTAGGTGTTGAAACTGCCTTTATTGGTCATGTGGGCGAAGATGAAACAGGCGAATTCTTTAAAAAGGATATGATCGCTGCAGGAATCAAACCCTTGCTTTTCAGCAGCAAAACAGCTTCGGGAATTGCACATGCTTTTGTGACTGCTGATGGAGAACGAACCTTTGCTACCTGTTTGGGAGCCGCCATTGAGTTGTCAGAATCTCATCTGAATGAAGCTTTGTTTGCCGGATATGATTATTTCTACATCGAAGGTTATCTGGTACAAAACAAAGCCTTACTTAAAAAAGCCATTGAACTGGCTGCCAAATCAGGTGCCAAAGTTGCCATCGATCTGGCGAGTTATAATGTAGTTGAAGACCAACGTGAGTTTCTGCTCGAATTGCTCAACAACAAAACCATTGATCTTGTTTTTGCCAATGAAGAGGAAGCCAAAGCCCTCACCGGATTAGATCCACACCAAGCACTCGATTTTATTGCTGACCGCTGCGAAACTGCCGTTGTAAAAACAGGAAAAGAAGGATCACTCATCAAACACAAAGCTGAAGTATATCCCATCAAAGCCATCAAAGCCAATGCCATCGACACCACTGGTGCCGGTGATATGTATGCAGCAGGATTTCTTTACGGTATTTCAAAACAATTGAGCCTCACACAAGCCGGAAAGATAGGCAGCCTGTTGGCTGGTCATGTTATTGAAGTGGTTGGAGCCAAAATGTCTCAGGAACAATGGAGCACTATCAAACAAGAAATTGAACAAATCGAAGCGAATTTGTAAGTGTTAATGATACCTAAAAAACCTTAATTGTCATCATTATAAATAAGGATTGGTATTTGTTTATAATGCTGAAATGCTTAGATTTGCAGGCCTGTTTCGAAAAATAGTTGAACAATTTTAACAGCATTTTATATATGAAGGTTTACCAAACAGACGAAATTCGGAATGTCGCCTTGATTGGCGCTGCAAAATCCGGCAAAACGACCTTGGCTGAGAATATGCTCTTCGAAGGTAAAGTAATTAACCGCAAAGGAAGCGTGGATGATAAAAACTCCGTTTCCGATTACAGACAAATTGAATTGGATCGCCAGATTTCTGTTCACCTCAGCCTGTTGCACACCCTGCACGAGGAAAAAAAGATAAACATACTCGATGCTCCGGGTTTTAGCGATTTTGCCGGTGATATCCTGGCTGCAACAACTGTTGCCGACACAGCTATTATGACAGTAAACGGTCAGGCTGGTGTGGAAGCTACTACCGAAAATGCCTGGAAACTTGCCGAACGTTCCAATACACCGGTTGTATTTTTTGTAAACCACCTCGATCATCATAATGCCAATTTTGATGAAGCTGTTCGTCAGTTAAAAGATTATTTTGGCGATAAGGCAACAATAGCTCAATATCCGGTCAATGCCGGAGAAGGGTTCGACAGCGTGATTGACTTGATGCTGATGAAAATGCTGAAATTCCCACAAGGTGGTGGTGTTCCTGAAGTGCTTGATATTCCTGCAGATGAAATGGCAAAAGCCGAACGTCTTCACAAAGAGTTGGTCGAAAATGCCGCCGAAGGTGATGAAGAACTGATGGAAAAATATTTCGAAAATGACAGTCTAAGCCTGGAAGAAACTCGTAAAGGTGTACGGTTGGGATTGGTACAACGCGGAATTTTCCCTATCATGTGTGGCGCAGTAAAACATGGCATTGGCGTTCATCGTCTGATGGACTTCATCGTACACAGTTGCCCGGCTCCCAACAACACTAACCCACGGAAAACTACAGCAGGAAAAGAATATAACTGCAACATAAACGACCCTGCAGGACTATTCGTTTTTAAAGTTGCCAACGAGCAACATCTGGGCGAAGTTTCGATGATCAAGGTTTATGGCGGTACGATCACCGAAGGTTTAGACATGATCAACCCCAGAAACGATCACAAAGAAAGGATTTCGCAGTTATTTATTGTGAACGGAAAAAACCGTGAGAAAATAGATAAAGTTGTTGCCGGAGATATCGCCGTCACAATCAAGCTAAAAGACATCCGTACCAACGACTCCTTGATGGATCCCAAGGCAGCTGATGCCGGTTTCGAACCCATCGTTTTCCCTGATCCGATTTTTATGACAGCCGTTAAAGCTGCCAATTCACAGGAAGACGAAAAGCTGGGCAGCATTCTTCAGGATATGCATCGTACTGACCCAACTATTATTGCCGGACTTTCGCGCGAATTGCGCCAATTGATCCTGCAATGCCAGGGCGAATACCATATGAATACCGTTAAATGGTACATGGATAATATTTATAAGCTGGAAGTGGAGTTTTATTCACCAAAAATCCCATACCGCGAAACAATCACCAAATCAGCCAAGGCCGACTATCGTCACAAAAAGCAATCGGGTGGTGCCGGTCAGTTTGGCGAAGTCCATCTGATGGTACAACCTTATTTCGAAGGCTACAAAGATCCTACGGATTTCCCTGTCCGTGGAAAAGAAGAACATAAACTCAGCTGGGGTGGTAAACTTATCTTTGCAAACTGTATCGTAGGAGGCTCAATTGATGCACGTTTTATGCCGGCCATCCTGAAAGGCATCATGGAACGTATGGAAGAAGGCCCGCTCACCGGTTCGTATGCCCGCGATATCATCGTTTATATTTATGACGGAAAAATGCACCCGGTCGATTCAAATGAAATTTCGTTTAAGCTGGCAGGTCGTCACGCCTTTAGCACTGCTTTCAAAAATGCCGGCCCTAAGATTATGGAACCGGTTTATGATGTCGCTGTCAGAATGCCGGAAGACATGATGGGAGCCTGTATGACTGATCTTCAGGGACGTCGCGCAGTGATCATGGGAATGGACTCTGACGGAAAATACCAGATTATAAATGCCAAGGTTCCTTTGGCCGAAATGGATAAATACAGTACCTCACTCAGCTCAATCACTTCGGGACGTGGAACTTACTCCATGAAATTTGCTGAATATGCTCAGGTTCCGGGTGATGTTCAAACCAAGCTGCTCAAAGAGTACGAAGAAAGCCTGAAAGAGGAAGAATAGAAATCACTCATTACAGAGAAAAGAAAAACCGGTATTGAGAACAATATCGGTTTTTTTATTATTAAAAAGTGCTTACATCTTTAGTTTAAACTGTGGGGCTCCTTGTGAATTTCTGTGTGTCACAAACTTCTCCACAACATTTTTAAGCACCTCTATATCAATTGGTTTTAATAAATAATCAAACGCTCCATAAATTTTTGCCTTTTCTTCGTAACGACCGTAAGCGGTGATAAAAATAACATCGAACTTACGAATCGGGAAGCGTTCAAGCAAATCGAAACCATTGCCGCGTGGCATGTCAATATCAAGAAAAATCAAGTCAGGCTTGTTTGCTTTGATGCTGTCCCAGGCTTTATCAATAATCGGAACCTTATCAACAACAACCACCTTGTCGCCGCAAAACTCCTGAAGGATAATTTCGAGCGAAATAATTGAATCAGGTTCATCATCAATCAAAATTACTTTAAATGGTTCCATGCGAAAATGATTTTAAAAAGTTTGGGAAAAATACAATTACTTCTGTGCCCGAACAACTTCCGTCAGCTGATTTGAGATCGTTATACAAGATTTGAATGTTTGTTTTTTCCTGCATATTGATCAATGAAATCCTGCGTTTAATGATTGTTAACCCAAGCGATTTTCTTTGATCCGGCTTGTTCAACGCCCTAAGTCGTTCAGCTTCTTTACGACCAATACCATTATCGCGAATGCTCACTTTTAAATTATATGTAGAAATCCGGTCAAAATTAATCTCGATCAGGCCTGGCTTATCACTATGCATCAACCCATGCCAGATTGCGTTTTCAACTATGGGCTGTATGATAAATACTGGTATCTGCACCTGTTGTTGCGGTATGTCGGGATCCACCTGAACAGTAAACTGAAATTTATCTTTAAAACGTGCTGATTCCAATTCAAGATAAAGCTGTAAGGCTTCCACTTCTTTGGCTATCGTAAGAGATTTCTCCTGCGACATATCAAGGATTTTCCTCATCAGGGTAGCAAACTTTGTAAGATACCGGCTCGATGCCATCCGATCGTTTTGAAGCACATAACGATGAACGGTGTTCAATGAATTAAACAAAAAGTGGGGATTCATCTGGTTGATCAGTGCTTCCTGCTGAAACCAGTTGAGGTCGTATATCAGCTGATTTCTTTGTTTTACCAGCCGGATACGCCAAAAAAACACAAGACTGATCATCAACGCAACCAGCAATGCCGCCAGCAAAATAAACCACAGCTCCAGATAAAAGGGTTTCAGTATAACAATTTCCAGTCGTGCAGGTTCCGGATTCCATTCGCCAGCACCGTTTTGCACACTTACTTCAAACACATAAACTCCGGCTGGAAGATAGGGATACTGTGCACTTGTTTTTTGATTCACAACCCATTCATCCTGAAGCCCCAACATGCGATGTCGGTAAGTTTGCCTGCCTTTGTTGCGGAAGCTTAAGGCAAAATAATCCAATTGAATATTGTTCTGGTTGAACGGGAGTGTAATCTTGTTTTCAACCGGAAAATCATTGTGGCTAACAATCACATCGGTGATAAAGATTGGCAAATGAATGCCGGAGTGCTTAAATGCATCTTCATGTACTACTTGCAGGCCATCAACCGTTGCTAAAAAAAGCTGATCATCATAAAAATCAAGGTTGTTAATCTCATTCGAAAACATTCCGGAGTGAACATCAAATGTCTGAATAAAACCCTTCTGACCAAATGCTGTTCTGTCAATCAAGCTGAGGCCCGTATTCGTACCAACATAAATCATATTTCCTCGTACCTTAATTGCTGTAACCGAATTAGAAGCCAGCCCGTCCTGCTGTGTAAACTGGCTAAGGCTGTCGTCAATCAGCATCAACAACCCGCTTCCTTTGGTGCCAACCAACAGGGTATCTCCTGCAGCAGCTAACTGTGTTGCCCTTAAGCCGAGCAAAGGAAACTTATCTCTCATAGGCATTACAGTATCATTATGAAATAACCAAACCCCGTTTAAGGTAGCCAGAAAAACCTGATCTCCAATAACTGTAATATCCTCAACCCGATCTTTGAAAGCATCCTGATACCCATTGTACAGCAGTGAATCAGAATCACCGTCAACTTTCGAAAAACTGGCAAAATGACCCAATAAAACTGATTCATCCTTAAAAAAAACACTTTTGGCTCCCTGACTCAAAAAATCAAGATGCTTTACCTCTGCTTTCTTCCCACTCTGATAACCAAGCCATTTCACTTTAAATACTTTTTCCGAAGTACCAACCCATAAAACCTTTGAATGATGATCATAGTCAATATCTTCAATATACGAATCACTGGTCGAATCAAGCTGAAAAATATGCTGCTCACCCGAAGCTGAAATTCGACCGAGCCTGCCCCGGCTAAGTGCCAGCCACAAACTGCCATCAGCCTCCGAAACCACATCGTTCACATTCTCAAAATCAAAACCTGCATTACGGCTGTAGAAATGATTACCAAAAATTGGAATTTGAAAAACCCCTTTATTCAGGCTTGTTATCCAAAGTCCGTTTTCCTTATCTATAAAAAACCCCGAAACGGAAATGTTCGAGAAGTAATTCTTCGGCTTGACAGAAATGTCAGAGGATAAAAATTTATAAATCCCATTTGAAGCCGTTCCTACCCACAAATCGCCCTCGTTATCAACAATCATAGCGTGAATATTACTCTCCATTTCAAGTTTGTGTTCAATACGACCATGCTTGTCGATCTGATAAAGATTATTGTTGAAGGAAACAAAAAGTGCCTGCCCACACCACACCGTTCTCCATACAGGTCGTTGATGGGCCTCCCAATTATTCTCTATTTCAAACTGTATGGTGTCATTTTCAGAAAAAAACACGATCTGATTCGATCCATTGATGGTGGCATTTTGCTTGAGTAATTTATTGTTATCCAACAATAATAACTCATAATAGTGATGAAATTCCTGATTTTTCAACCAGCGATAATTTCCCTCCTCACTAATTTCCAATAGCCCCTTTCTCGGTACATTTACAAGCAGGTTATTCAGTGAGTCAATATGATAGGTGTCGAATATTTTAAAATTTCCCGGATAATCAGCCAACAAACTATCCAGTAGATAGTTGTAGGGGAATGCAACAACTTTTTCGTCAACCAGATAAGCAAAATGACCTCTGATAGTATTCACCCATATCCGATCCAATGCATCAACTTCCAGATCAAAAACTGTGTTTTCGGGCAATCCGGCACTTTCGTCAAAAATCATAAACCTATAGCCATCGTAGCGTGCTAATCCCTGATCAGTCGAAAACCACAAATAGCCTTTTTCATCTTGCACAACATCATAAACCTCCGAAGAGGGCAATCCATTTCGGCTTGTAATTTGCCTGTAAACGGGATCCTGTGCCATCGCATTTTGCAATAGAATAACAATCAACAATACACCCGTTAACCAGAACCGCATAATGGCAATTTGCTAACAAATTTACAGCAAATATATCAGCTAATAAGGCGGAGATCAAAGAAACAGCAATAAACTGATAGCCATAAGTGCCATGCCTCCAATCATCCCATAAATAGAATAATGGTGTTCGCCGTATTCTTCTGCAGCCGGGAGCAACTCATCCAGCGAAATAAAAACCATGATACCGGCCACCATGGCGAACAATACACCAAAAACAGTAGGACTTAAAAACGGCATGAGCAAAAGGTAACCAACCAAAGCCCCAATAGGTTCGGCCAATCCGCTGCTAAACGAAAGCCAGAATGCCCGTTTTCGGCTTCCGGTAGCATAATACACCGGCACCGAAACCGCAATTCCCTCAGGAATATTATGTATGGCAATGGCCACAGCAATGGCAATTCCAAGATTAGGATCGGACAAGGCCGCAGTAAATGTTGCCAATCCCTCCGGAAAGTTGTGAATACCAATGGCCAAAGCTGTGAAAATACCCATCCGGGCCAGCTTTTTCTTCTTCTCATCAATTTGATCCATATCCTCAATGCGTTTAACTTCGTGAGGATTTTCGATACTGGGAATAAATTTATCTATCAGTCCGATTACAAATATACCGGCAAAAAAGGCTAAAACAGTGTACCAGGAGCCTTCGCGAATGCCATATACTTCTGTTAATTCGATGCGTGCTTTGGACAAGATCTCAACAAAAGAAACATAAATCATAACGCCAGCCGAAAAACCCAGTGCCACAGACAGAAACCGGGTATTTGTACGCTTGGCCAATAAGGCAATGGCACTCCCTATTCCGGTAGATAGCCCAGCAAACAAAGTCAAGCCAAAAGCAATCAGCACATGTTCGTCCGAAATCATTTCTTATCAGTTCTTTGCTGTTTATTCTTGGCATAAGCAGCCCGGGTTGCCAACTTCTGCTTTTCGCGTTCAATTACCAAGGTAGCCATTTCATCAGCTCTTTCATCATCAGTTTTGCGATGTAAAGCTTCATTAAAGTGCGTTTCGGAAACATCATGACGATACATCAATGCACACAACCGCTCGAAGTCGTGCTCAAGCAAATCCAGTAAAAATAACTTTAACCTGGCATGTAATTCATTGTAGCTTAAACTGTTCAAACGCGATATTTCGCCAGGCTCAATAGGGCTCAATTCCATAAATTATTGGTTTTAGTTGTCAACATTGGTTTGAATACGCTGTTCGTGCGAATTCAACTCGTAAGCCACTAAATTACCATAACCGGCACGATTTTCCATATAAACTCCATTATCAAGATCAATAAAATGATACCTTTTTGATTGCATCACAAGATACATAAATTCCAGATCAACAGGAACATGGCCATGAATCACTTTCTTGTTTCTGATCTTCTCAGGTGCCACTCTGAATTCACGCGTCCAAAGCATCGCATTGGTATCAGTTAGCGGATCGTCAAGATTAAAATTTAGTCCTGCATGTACCAATATATAATGCTCCAGCTCAATATAATAGCGTCCCTTTTGCATCCAGTTGATATACGTTTCAGGAATTTCGGAAGCATACTGCACGCCAAAGCTTTCCAGCGTTTCCTTTCCGCCAAGTGTTTCCCACACTTTCTGGATTTTCTTTTTACGACGCATGCCCAGAAAATGCTTTTTCTGCCGATCCTCTTCCCAGGCTTTTATGCAATAATCTTCATGGTTACCCTTAAGATAATGTATCTGATACTCCTTTGCCTCAAGATCCATAAGATAATCGAGCACCCCTTTACTATCCGGACCCCGGTCAATAAAATCACCTAAAAAATAGAGCGCATCAAATTTGTCTGGCTTGATCTGATTCTCAACCAGTGCCTGAAGCGTTTTATTACACCCATGAATGTCGGGAATTACCCAGCTTTTTTTCATAACACCGCTATTGGGGTCGTTTGGGCTGTAAATATACAATTTTAGGGCTCCCAAAATAATCAGAAATCCCAAAATTGTATGATACTTTTACTTTTTACTTGCCTGCTTTGCCACCTGATCCATCAGCTTTTTGATTTCTTCCGGATCACCAATAAAATAATCCTTCTGAAGATTCATATCATCATCAAATTCAAACACATAAGGTATTCCGGTAGGGATATTAAAGGCAAGAATGGCTTCTTCGCTCATCTTTTTGAGGTGCATCACCAAGGCTCTTAAACTGTTGCCGTGGGCTGCCACCAATATTTCGCCATGCTTTTCCAGACTCATCTTAATATCACTTTCCCAGTAAGGAACCATACGCGCAATCACTTCTTTAAGCGACTCGGTCATGGGCAGATGCTTAGGATCCACATCAGCAAAGCGTGGGTCTTTGGCTGGGTTTCTGGGATCATCTTCCGAAAGTGGCTGTGGAGGCACATCAAAACTGCGGCGCCAGAGCAGCACTTGTTCATCTCCATATTTATCAGCAGTTTCGGCTTTGTTAAGTCCCTGAAGTTCACCATAATGCTTTTCATTCAACCGCCAGCTTTTGAGTACCGGAATATACATCTGATCCATTTCTTCTAAAACCAGCCACAATGTTTTTATTGCCCGTGAAAGATAAGAGGTGTAGGCAATTTTGAAACGATAGCCTTTTTCTTTCAATAATTTTCCGGCTTTCTTTGCCTCCTCAACGCCCTGCTCCGAAAGAGGTACATCAGTCCAACCCGTAAAACGGTTTTCTTTGTTCCAGGTGCTTTGTCCGTGACGTATCAATACTAACTTTTTCATATTTCTATTTATTTCTTTAAACATTCCAGCTAAAAATGCGTGTTCCGCTCTCTGTAAAATCAGTAAAATCTCTCAAAAAGATATTTCATGCAAATTTAAAGCTTTTCGTGCTGATATCCGATTAACATTATGTAAATTTGTGGCATGAAGGCTGTTACGGTTCCGATATTTTTGCGAATTTTCTATCCATCGCTACTCTGGCAGATGCCTGCCGGAAACCAAACGCTTTACCTCACTTTTGATGATGGGCCTCATCCGAAAATAACACCTAAGGTGCTTGATCTGCTTGATCAATATCAGGCAAAAGCAACATTTTTTTGCGTGGGCGAAAACGTAGCGCGATTTCCGCAAACCTATGCAGAAATTTTAAACAGAGGCCATCGCACCGGCAATCATACCATGAACCACCTCAATGGCTGGAAAACCAATCTGAAGCTTTATTACGAAAACGTGAATGAATGTCGTAATTTGGTTGATTCGGATCTGTTAAGACCACCCTACGGACGCATTACACCTTCTCAAATCCAGGCATTAAAAAAAGAATATAAAATTGTGATGTGGTCGGTGCTGAGCTATGATTTTGACGCAGAAACCACCCCTGAGCAATGTCTGAATTATGTGATCGAACACGCTGAAGATGGGGTCATCATCGTATTTCACGACTCGGAAAAATCGGCCCGAAATATGCTAGCAGCTTTGCCCGAAGTACTCAGCTATTACCACGGCAAAGGATATCGATTCGAAAAACTATGACAGCCTGACAGCTGAAATTAAACCTTTTGCACTTCTGTAAATTCCAAAAACCATTTGTAACATTTTGGCAAGCTAGTTGTTCTAATAGAAACGATTCGACGTAAAATGATTATTTTTGTGCTATGGAAAATGATGAATTCAAAAAAGATATCGAAGAGCTTTTTCGTTTATTTAACAAGCTGATGGAGCGTTATCCAGAAGAAAACATGCCGGGCATTGATAAAGCGCAATTCGAGCAGCTGAAACTTTTTTTGCGCAATTACGAAAGCATGAAAGACCAAATTTCGATGCAGATGATGGGCCCTGTAAATGAACCCATGCGTCAGATGTTGCGTATGTTTATCAAACAGATGAAAGAGGAACTGGGCGAAGATGAATTCCTTCGGGAAGCAGAACAGGACGAAATCCCGATTTCGAGACAAACAATACCTGTGGAAAAAGGCGATCGGATCGAACAAATCGCACATATCGATGCCATGCTGAGCAGGCCAGGCCTTAAAAATGAAGAAATAGACAGATTGCTGGATGAACGTGCCAGGTTAAGCGATTTATTAAAGAAATCAAACGATTAAGGCTGGACTAAACGGATGAAATCATATCTAAAAATGCGGTGGAAAAAGTATTGGGAGAGAAAAACCTGGTTTTCAAAAATCAGCGATCTGGTTTTTATCCTGCTCATCATTGGCTTACTTATTCCTGCCAGCAGAAAAGAAATAAGTGCTTTTGTATCGGGCCTTACAGCAATGAGTCCGGGCACTCTGGACGAAGACAAGCAGTTAAGCGTAAGTAATGCGTCCCTAAAATGGTCGTTCGCCAATCAAGATGGGGCAGTATTTAGTCTCTCAGATTTTCAGGACAGGCCAATTTTCTTAAACTTCTGGGCTACCTGGTGTCCGCCTTGTATTGCCGAAATGCCTGATATTCAAGATTTATATGACCATTATGGCGATCGTGTTGCTTTTTTACTTGTTACTGACGAATCGCCCGAAAAAGTAAATGCCTTTATGCAGAAAAAAGCTTTTACGCTGCCTGTTTACTACCACCAGTCAGGGGTGCCGCAAGAGTTTGCCACACAAAGCATACCTACCACTTTCGTTATCAGCCCTGAACAAAAAATTGTGATTCGAAAAACCGGGGCAGCCAAATGGAACAGCAAAAAAATGCGTCAACTTCTGGACGAAATGATGCAGTAATTCAATATTATACAGAATAATATGTACAGCTCACATGCAAATTCATACCTTTGCAACTTTATACAGCCAAAATAGCCGTAAAAATAAATAACAAAAAATGAAAAAACTTGGAATTTTACTGATCTTCGTGGTTTTAGCCACGGCTACTCAGGCTCAGATCATTACAGATAAAACCAGTAAAAAATTTACAATTGGCTTCGATATTTATACCGATGTCTTAACCAAAACTCCGGCCAATTATAATGCCCGCACCATCAATCAGGGCTTTAATGTATTTGGAACTTATAATTTCGCGCTTGGGAAAAGTGCTCATACCTTTTCGCTGGGAGCCGGGATCCGCTCACAAAACTTCTATTCCAACACGCAAATTGCTGATTTAAACGCTGATACAATTCAATTTGTGCCAATAAGCAATAATTACAAAAAAAGTAAGATTAATTTGGTCTATCTGGATTTTCCGGCCGAGTTTCGCTTTCGCTTCAATAACACCTGGAAAGTTGGTATCGGTTTCAAACTAGGGGTGGCCATTGGGAGTAAAACAAAATATATTGGTGATATCACAGCAACCGGCCCACGTGTTTACGCCAAAGAAAAACGCATCAACTCCCTTGAAAAATACACTTTTGGACCAACTTTCCGGGTGGGCTATAAATGGATCAATCTGTTTGCCTATTATCAACCGGCCAGGGTTTTCCAACGCGATTTAGGCCCTGAGTTTTATCCACTTTCTGTGGGTTTAACAATAGCTCCTTTCTAAAAAGACGGAATTTTTTTTTATTGCCTTAACTCTTTTAGTTTCCTATCCACAGGAAGATATTTAGCATCATCAGAAATCCTGTGAAAAATCCCACATAAACTTCCATTGGCTTATGTGCCAGCAATATAAGGCGTGAAGTACCGATAAGTCCACTGATTAAAACCGACAAAATAAACAGCAGGTGAAAGCTTTCGGGCGAAAGCAATGCCAAGCCTGCAAAGGCGCCAGTAATTGCTCCCAGCCCTAGCATGTGCAGACTAATTTTCCACCACAAGCTTATGGCTGAAGCAATGATAGCCAGCAAAGTAGCTCCCAGCATATAAACATACAAAACCGGTGCAATTTGTAAGTGTTTCAAAAGGTAATACGTGAGGTAGAAAAATACTGCCGTTATCAGTAAGGGAGCGATACGTTCCTGTCGTGATGGCATTTGTAAGCTGCTGATGAGCCTGAATCTTAACATCAAATAGATGATCGATAATGGAAAAAGAAAAGTGGTCATAAAAATCAGGCCGGCAAGTTTCCAGATCATGGCATAGGGTATGCGAAGTATGATAAGATCGGCCTGCCAAATCAATGCAAAATAAGCCCAAACAGGAATAAGTAAAGGATGAAATAAAACTGAAAGTATCTTAGCGATTTGCTTTTCAACCATTGAAAGCAGTATTATAATTCTTTGCGCAGGCGGGCAACCGGAATATTCAGTTGTTCGCGGTATTTGGCAACAGTGCGGCGTGCAATATTGTAACCCTTCTCCTTAAGAATCGTTGTAAGTTGCTCATCCGTAACTGGTTTCGACTTGTTTTCTGCATCGATACAATCACTAAGAATTTTCTTAATCTCCCGAGTTGAAACCTCCTCACCTTCATCATTTTGCATTGATTCGCTGAAAAAACTCTTCAACAGAAAAGTTCCAAAAGGCGTTTGAACATATTTGGAATTGGCAACTCGCGAAATTGTAGAAATATCCAGGTTTACGATCTCCGCTATATCTTTCAGTATCATCGGTTTGAGCTTGGTCTCATCACCCGTAAGAAAATATTCATACTGATAATTCATGATTGCATGCATGGTCAGATAAAGCGTGTTTTGTCGCTGTTTGATGGCATCAATAAACCATCTTGCCGAATCTATTTTCTGCTTTACAAAAACCACAGCATCTTTATTGCTTTTACTTTTTTTATTTTCGGAATAGGTTTCGAGCATTTCGGCATAAGCCTTGCTAACCCTTAGTTCTGGCGTATTGCGGCTGCTCAGGGACAGCTCAAGTTGGCCGTCGTTATTAAAAATAATGAAATCCGGCATCACATATTGACTGGTGCGTCCGGCATCACTCATCGAATTGCCCGGTTTGGGATTCAGCTTCAAAATTTCATTCAAAGCATCTTTTAATTCATCTTCACTGATTTCGGCTCTTTTCAGAATTTTATCGTAATGCTTCTTCGTAAATTCATTAAAAAATCGGTCAACTATCATGATAGCCAACCTAAACTCCTTGTCAGGTTCTTCCTCCTGCAGGCGAAAGAGTTGTATGAGCAGGCATTCCTGCAAATTTCGTGCGCCAACACCCGGAGGATCAAAATCCTGTATTACCTTCAAAACTTCCAGCAATTCCTTTCTGTTCGTTTTGATGTTGAGCGCAAAAAGTAAATCATCAGCCAAAGCATCCAGAGGACGATTCAAATATCCTGCATCATCCAGATTACCAATAATATACTCTCCAATTATATGCTCCCGCTCATCCAGTTTACGATATCCAAGCTGTTGAAGTAAAAAATCCTGAAAACTTTGGTGACTCGAAAAAGGCATTTCATAACGGTCGTCATCCGGGCTGGAATTATTGGCCGCTAATTTGTAACTCGCGATATCATCATAATCCAGGTAATCATCAAAATCAAACTCATCATCAGTTGAGTCATACTCTTCTTCGGCCTCAAAATCTTCGGCAGTGTCATCCTCAAAGTCATCAAGCGTATCTTCGTGCTCCTGTTCGCCCTCCTCTATCTCGAGTGCGGGATTCTCTTCAATTTCCTGCTTGATACGTTGCTCCAGTGCTACAGAGGGAATCTGCAAAAGCTTCATCAGCAAAATTTGCTGAGGCGAAAGCTTCTGAAGTAATTTTTGTTGTAACCGCTGGTTTAACATAATATTTGGTTCATGGCAGTTGCTTCGCCTCGAAGCACACTGCTATTCTTTTGCGAAAGTAAGACAAAAATAAAAATTGCCACTTATTAATCCATATTGATTATTTGTGAATTTTTGCTTTTATCATGAAGAACTCAAAATTTACAGCTAGCGAAAACGGTATATATACCAGTATTTCAATGTGTTAAACCTAGTTCTTAAAGCAACAAATTCATAAAAATCAGTTCGAAAACAATATTTGTTCTCCCCGGAAGCCATCCCCGAAAAGCTTTATTTTAAATATCAACGGGTTATGCTTTAACCATTTTATCAGCAGTTTGCAAATCTAAAGCTCAAGTTTGTTCAGTGTAGCGGTTTTTGATTTCCTATCCAGCAGCATGAGCAGTGCGGGCAATGATTTCATTTTGCAAATCTGTTCCAAGATCATTGAAGTAATCAGAGTAACCCGCCACACGTACAATCAAATCGCGGTATTGCTCCGGATTTTTTTGTGCATCACGCAAGGTTTTAGCATCCACCACATTGAATTGAATATGATGTCCGTCGAAACGGAAATAGGTGCGAATTAATTGAATAAGTTTTTGAAATGCTTCTTCGTCTTTAAAAAATTCCGGTGCAAACTTTTGATTCAATAAGGTGCCACCAGTGCGCACATGATCTAGTTTTCCGGCTGATTGCAACACCGCTGTCGGGCCATTTACATCAGCACCCTGCACCGGACTTATCCCTTCGCTGAACGGTTGATGTGCCAATCTGCCATCGGGCATGGCACCTGTAACACTGCCAAAATAAACATGCGAAGTGGTTGGAAGCAAATTAATCCTGAAAAACCCGTTTCGATGGTTCGGTTTGCCATCTACCAGAGCAAAAAAATCCTCAAAAACCCTAAGTGCCTGTTGATCAGCTTCATTGTCATTGTTGCCCCATTTTGAGCTTTCATAAACCAGTTTAGCCCTAAGTTCTTCAAATCCAACAAAATCATGTCGGATTGCTTTGACTAACTGCTCCGGAGAAATCTGCCGAAGATCAAAAACCCATTTCTTGATTGCAGCCAGGCTATCCGTTATGCTTCCCAAACCAACACCCTGTATATAAGACGTATTGTAGCGGGCACCACCGGCATTGTAATCTTTGGCATTTTGAATACAATCCTCAATAAATAAAGATAAAAAAGGCACTGGCATGTATTTAGCAAACAGTGCTTCAATCTTACGGTTTCCTTCCAGTTTGATGGTAACAAACCAGTCTAATTGTCGGATAAATTGTTGGTAGAATACCTCAAAGCTTTCGCAAAGCTCAAGAGGATTGGTTTTCGACCCCAACTGTTGCCTGCTTTCCGGATCATAGCCACCATAGATAGTCAGCTCCAAAACCTTTGTAAGATTAAAATAACCTGACAACGTATAGGCTTCCGTTCCAAAAGCACCCGTTTCAACACAGCCACTCGCTCCACCATTACGGGCATCTACGATTGATTTCCCCTGCCTGAGCAACTGCTGGATAATAGCATCTGTATTAAAAAATGAAGGCTGCCCAAAACCAGTTTTCACAATCTGTAATGCCCTTTTCATAAAGCGATCAGGATTCTTCTTGCTGATTTGCACCATCGAACTGGGCTGCAGAAGACGCATCTCTTCGATCACATCCAAAATCAGATAGCTGAGATCATTTACGGCATCAAAACCTTTCTCTGTCAAGCCTCCCAAATTAATCAGGGCAAAATCGGTGTATGTATTGCTCTCCAAAGCCGTAACACCC
This sequence comes from Bacteroidales bacterium UBA6229, assembly GCA_002440975.1. GTDB lineage: Bacteria > Bacteroidota > Bacteroidia > Bacteroidales > F082 > UBA5536. Next base: position 1,303 of record DJWN01000074.1, on the reverse strand, counting down.
ACTTTTGGTGGAGCAGGATGATTGTTAAATTTGATCCAAAAGGCCTGAAGCAACTCTTTTGCCCGATCATGACTCAAAGTACCTGCAGCCAGTTCTTTTTGATAAAAAGGCCAGAGATGCTGATCCAATCTCCCTGGATTGAATGAGTCCCAGGGATTAAGCTCCGAAATAATGCCCACATGGATAAACCAATAATGTTGAAGCATCTCGTGAAAAGTTTGAGGAGCATGAGCCGGAACCCGTTTGCATACCTCAATAATCTCTTTAAGTTCAGCCCTTCTTGTCCGATTAGTGGTTCGTTGCAATTGTGTTTCCAGTGCTTCAACATGACGTTGGGCATAGGCAATCATAGCCTCAGCCACAAGCTGCATGGCTTCCAGTTCTTGCCAAAGGTTCTGGTCAATTCCACTGGCAGATTTGTCCTGTTTTACTTGTTTGATTTCTTCAATTATATCGAGCAAGCCCATGCTAAACAAGCGCTTTCCGGCCACTGTATGCCCTGGTGCACGCTGCTCCTGAAATTCTGTAAAAACACCTGCATGATACGCTTTGATCCAGTTTTCGGACATGGCAGCAAAAAGTCTGTCGCGCTGCGTTCGGCCTTTCCAAAAAGGAATAATTTTGTTTTTATACGTTTCAAAAGTTGTTTTATCCACTTTAAAACTCACTTTCTCGCGCTGATCCAGCATACGCAAGTCATCAAGGCTGTGCAAAGAGATTTCGGGATAGGTTGGCGTAGCTTTGGGAGCCGGCCCACGTTCTCCAATAATAATTTCCAGCTCGTGGATATAAATCTTCTTATTCTTCAACAAATAGCGAAAAGCCTCTGCCCGTTGGATTGCAACAGAAGACTGATTTTTAGCAAATTTCTGATAATATTCAGTGATCAACATGGCCCGTTCGGGAGATATTGCCGGAACAGCATCCAGGCTGAGTTGACGAAGATTTTGAATGCGTTTGTTCATGGGTTTTGGATTTAAGCACCTATGCTTACAACTGGCGCAAGATCATTGAAATAGGTTTTGATTTGTTGTTGTTTTTCAATTGGATAATTCGGTAGTTGTTTCAAACTGTAAATTAAGTCAAGCCGATTGTATTTGTTGTAAGCCGTTTGATGATAGGGCAATAGATCGATGCGCTGAATTGCTTTCGTGCCTTTTAAAATTGCCCTGATGGCTTTCAGGTTTTGCGTTGTATCTGTAATATTCTCAATCAAAGGGATTCGGATGATCACTTCAGTTTTCTGACGCATCAACAACTTAAAATTTTCTAAAATCAGTCGGTTTGATTTACCTGTAAATTT
>DJWN01000058.1 GCA_002440975.1 Bacteroidales bacterium UBA6229 | reverse complement strand
TGTTGTGCTGGAATCTTTCCCACCCCTGGGTGATATCAGCGGTTTCGTTTTCAACAGTCAGGGAACTGTTGTTTATGACGCGCTGGTTACTATGGAAAGCACTGGTTTAACCACCCGTACTGACGCAACCGGACAATGGAGCTTTTTGCAGGTAAACTCAGGTGAGCAGGATTTTACTGCCAGTAAAGTTGGTTTCAACGCAGTTACAGCAACTGCTGATATCCCACCGAGTGGATCTACAACCCTTAACATTACATTGACAAGTCCTAATCTTGCCATAAGTCCTTTAAATTTCCATGAAAACCTGCATCCTAACGAATCAGCAACAAGAACGCTTGGTTTGTTGAATACCGGAACAGGTCATCTTGATTGGACTGCTGGTATCATATATCTGGATAATGATGCACCTCGCGGATATGCAACACCAAAATATCCCAATACGGGTATTGCTGAAGGTGTATATGGTGAAGTGGCAGATCCAAACGCTTTTAACCGTTCTACTGCTAAAGATATCTTATCGAATACTGGTACAAGAGCAGTTGGTGATGTAATTACCTCCTGGCCTTCACCTTCTCCAATTACCATGTCATGGGGTATCGCACACGATGGCACTAATCTGTACATCACAGACCCAAATGCCGCAGGTACAAAGATTTATGAGGTAGCCCCGGATGGAACTTATACCGGAAACTCATTTACAGTTAGCCTTGGACAAACCTGGATTGGTGATATGGCTAGTGACGGAGATTTTCTTTATGCAGCATTGGTTGGCGGATCAAATAATATTGCAAAAATTGATCTTGAAACTGGTACAGTTGTAGATGAAATTGCCGGAGCTTACAATGTGACTTCACAGCGTGGTTTGGCTTATGATGCCATCCGTGATGAGTTTTATATTGGTGGCTGGAATAGCAATCAAATTTGGCGCGTTAATGGCGATGGTTCAACAATTTCTACCTTCGCTTTTAATGGTATCTCTGGTCTTGAATGGCATCCACAGGGAGGCCCCGATGGTCTTGGCTCATTGTGGGTTGCAACAAATGCTGATCCCAGTGTAATTACAGAACTTGATCCACATAATGGTTGGGCAGTTCTTCAGTCATTTATGATACCTGGTACTACCAGTTATTCTGGTGCTGGTCTTGCACTTGATCCTACCGGTGCTCTTTGGATTCCCAACATGGATCAGAATGTAGTTTATCCTGTTGATCTGGAAGAACCGCTTTCAGGTGCTGGTGATTGGTTGTCAATTGACGCTGAATCTGGTTTAGTACCTGGTAATGGTGGTGTATTTAATATTGGTGTTGGTTTTGATGCCAGTGGTACTTCACCCGGTGAAGTTTATCGCGCTAATATCGTTATTGGTACAAATCCATTCGTTGGCGAGATTACAATTCCTGTTACCATGACAATTGGTGGTGAGGAATGGCCTGTCGTTAGTGAAATTACTGCTCAGTTGCTTGATGAAGCAACCGGAGAAGTAAGAGTAATGTGGAGTGGCCTGAGGGCACCAAATTTGGATTACTACCGCGTTTTACGCAATGGCCAGGTTTTAACTACCACCAGCGAAACAATGATAGAGGAAACGCTTCCAAGCTTTGGTGCTTATGCCTATTCTGTTCAGCCAGTTTTTGTTGAAGGTGATGGTGTTATAACCGGCCCCGCAGTGGTTGAATGGTTCGAACCACAACTTTGCTTGCCTCTTGGTAACAGCCTTGTAAATACACAATGGCCTGACGAACAAAAACAAGTTACCCTTGAGATTCAGAATTGTACTCCTCCGGATGGTGGTGTTCAATACAGGGTAGAAATGTTTGATACCTGGGGTGATGGCTGGAATGGTGCTTCACTGGATGTTTATGTGGATGGGGTATTTGCCGTGAATGCTACACTTGCCAGTGGAAGCGGCCCCGGTTATGCCGAATTTGACGTTGCTTCAGGCCTTGAAATTACAGGAACCTGGAATCCTGGTTCTTATGATAGCGAATGCAGGTATAATATCCGCGATATGGATAATAATATTGTGTTCTCCAGCCCAAGCCCGGTAGCTGGTATTCCGGCAGGAGTATTGTTTGCCGACGATTTCTGGGGACAAGGCGTATTGACTTATAACTTCAATCCTGTACCAGCACCTTGTGCAACCTACACGCTTAGTATGACAGATACTTGGGGTGATGGATGGAACGGCGCTGCACTTGATATTTATGTTAATGGCGAATTTGCCGTAACCGGTACTATTGCTTCGGGAACTTCAAATTCTGTAGAATTCGATGTGCTCCCTGGTGCAGAAATCACAGGTGTTTGGACAAGCGGTAGCTTTGATAGCGAGTGTCGTTATAGCATTCTGGATTGTAATGGTGAGCTGATTTATGGCGAATCCGGTGCGGGTGGCATTCCTGCCGGCCTGGTATTTGTTGCAGCTGACTTCGTTGTTGATATCAACCCAATGAGTGGTGAAATTCAACCCGGCGATATTGCAGAAGTTGTTCTTACTTACTCTTCAAATGGTTATGGCGAAGGTTCCTATTTCCAGGAAGTTACATTCGAATCTAATGAATCAGGCAGAAGCAGAACACTTACTTATAGTGTGTTCAACAACATGATTGTTGAAGTACCTGCTGCTATTGATGGTATGGTAAAAGATTGTAATACAGGTCAGCCTTTAAGCCGCGTTACTATCACAGCCGAAAAGGTTGGCGATCCTGATGTGGTATTCACAACCGAAACGGCTCCTAACGGTAGCTATATGCTTTATGTTGATGAAGATACTGATTATAACGTAACAGCTAGCAAACCCGGATACCAGTCAGTTACAGTTACTGATTTTATTGCTCAAGCAGCTACAATTGATTTTGAGCTTTGCGAAGCACCTTATCCGGTAAGCATGGTTTATGCTGATCCTAACCAGGCCGATACACAATGCGATGTTACCTGGACACTTCCAATGGGACCCTATTTGGTTGCTTATGATGATGGTTCTGCCGAAAACTATTTTGGTTGGAACGTTACTGGTGGTATGTCAGCTGTGAAATTCACACCTGCCGGATACCCTGCAACTGTTGAAGGTGGCCACATTTATGTTGGCGATGGAAGCTATCCTGCCAATGCTAACTTCCTTGGAAAGGATATGGAATTGGTAGTATTGGATAATACGGGTACTGACGGATTACCTGGTGAAGAACTTGGTAGTGTTGTTGTAACAGTTGACGACTACGGTTGGGTACATTTCAGTGGATTGGATGTAACAATTGAAGAAGGTGATTTCTATATTGCCTATCGTCAATTACAAAATGCACCCAATGCAGCACCTGTTGGAATTGATACAGATGCACCTACTGCTTTCAGATCATATGTAAAAGCATCAAACGGTGCCTGGATGGTTTCTACTTTCCAGGATATGATGATCCGTGCAATTGTTAGTGGTCCCGGACCAAACGTAACACGTGCCGAATCAGAGCCTGTGAATGTTTATGGAGGCAAACTTGATGCCAGCACATACAATGCAATGGCTCCTGCCGTTTATCCTGTTGGTGTTCAGGGAGAAGGACGTTATATTCCTATCCTTGTAGCTACTGACTACGAACGCGTACTGGAAAAATATGTATTGACACGCATTAGTGGTATTGACCCTGATAATGGAATCATGCCTGCTGATGGTGTACACCTCGTGCTGCAGGCACTTTCTGCTCAGTCATATACCGATATGAACTTTGGCAACCTTCCTGCAGGATTCTATGCTTATGGTGTAGAAGCGGTTTACTCCAATACTGATACTTCAGATATTACTTATTCAAACATTGTTGCACATAAGATGCATAATGAAGTAGTATTTAATGTAAGTCAGTGCGACGGTGAATCACCAGAAGGTGCTAACCTCCAATTGGTTGGTCAGAATTATCCTTATATGGAGTTTGAAGTAACTGTTGATGCATCAGGACTTGTTGTGTTCGACAGCGTTATCGACGGAACGTATGATCTGTTAGTAACAAAAATGGGTTATATCGCCTATAATCATCATGATATCTGGATTTATGATGATTATGAAGAAGATGTAATTCTCTTCGAAACACCTCCAAACAAACCACGTAACCTTGTTGTTGATCCGCTCACACTCGAAGCTACCTGGGATTCACCTTACGTTGAATTTTTGAATGAAGGATTTGACGAAGATGCTGAATTCCCTGCTGCTGGCTGGCAGATCGTTGGTGGTGGTGCTCCTTGGGAACACACTAACGTACTTGTTAGAGGATTCTGGACTATTCCTGCTCCACTTACCGGTGACGGTTGGTTTGCTCTCGTTGATGATGATGCAAATAGTGGCTTTGCAACAGAAACAGCCTTGGTATTACCTGTATTTGATCTTTCTGAAACAGACGGATTAAGTGTTAGTCTGGATGCATTTTTCATGGCCTCAGGCGGTGAAGAAGCTTATGTAATCTACAGTACTAACGGTGCTGAGTGGAACTTTATTTACCCAATCGAAGGTAATGCATCTGCATGGCAAAGTCTGGTAATTAACCTGGATGAATTAGCCGGCGAACCTACTGTATATGTTGGACTGTATTATGTTGACAATGGTGCATGGGCATACGGTATGGCAGTTGATAATGTGAAAGCCTATATCGGAGCTACTCCTCCTAACGGATACAATGTATATCTGGATGGCGGATTGGTTGGTTCTACTGCAGCTGATGTAACTACCTACACTTATGTGGATCTTGAATTTGGACAGGAATATGTGGCCGAAGTACGTGCTACCTCAGCTTGTGGCGAAAGTGAACCAGTATATTATACCTTCACTTCAACCTTCCTGTATCCACCACGTAATCTAGGTGACGAGTATATCGCAAATACTAATGATGTTCCTTTGATGTGGAATCCTCCTTACGCAGGTGGAGAGCTTGTTACATCATATTCCAATAATGTTGGAGTGGAGATAGAAGTAACAGAAGTTATCTCTTACCCTGTTAATGGTGGCACCTTCGAATTGGCAAAACTTTCACATGCTGGTGGAGCACCAATGACAAGCAGAGAAGATGTAGTACTGCATTATGACGGTGATAATGACGATGCTATCGGTGCTGGTGGCACTCCGTTTGCTGTTTCTGCCCGTTTCCCTGCTGCAATGGTTGCCCCTCACGTTGGAAGATTACTTCAATCAGTAGATGTTTATATCTTTGATGCTGCAACTTCACTTACCCTTGAGATTTTTGGTGAAGGTACTGCTACCTCACCTGGTGCCTTGTTGCACGAACAGGAATTTACAGCTGTACCGGGAAGCTGGGTTACTGTAACGCTTGATGAGCCATTGTTTGTTACCGCTGGTGACCTGTGGGTTGGATATGACCTTGAATATACTAGCGGCTTCCCTGCTGGTTGTGATGCAGGTCCTGCTAATCCTGATGGCATGTGGGTACGTTGGAATGGTGATTGGGTATTACTCACCGACCTTAACTCAGCCTTAAACTACAACTGGAATATTAGAGCACTTCTTACCGAAAGTGCAGATATGCCTCCTGCAGGATTGATGTCATTCAACGTTTACCGTGATGGAGACTATATTGGCAGCACACCTTTTGATGGTGGTACAATAGAAGATTTCTTCTATTATGTTGATTCTGACGTAATGCCTGGTTGCTATGACTATGAGGTTACTGCAGTATATGACCTGACAAGCTATGGCTTCCCGGGTGAGATTGGTGAATCGAGAACTGAAGGACCACACGAAGTATGTGTTGTTTGGGGTTATGATTTGCCATTCTGTGAAGACTGGACTCAGGGAACCTTTGACTTTAATGGTTGGGTTAAATCAAGCGATAACTGGGTTATCTCAAGCCAAACTGGTAATGGAGCTCCGTCTGCTCAGTGGAACTGGGATCCAAATCCGGGTACTGAGTATATGTCAACACTTACCAGTGCACCAATTAATGCTGCCAGCATGACCGAAGGTTCAGTTTATCTTGAATTTGATATCGCACTTGCAAACCGTAATGCTACCGGAGACGAGATGATGATGGCGCAGGTATTTGATGGTTTGGCATGGCATACCGTTTCAACATTTGATAATGCTGATGGTAGCTTTAGCTATACAACTACTAAAGTTAATATTTCGGATTACGCTAAAGGTGAAGTATTCTGGGTACGCTTTGCTGCTGTTGGTTTGAATAGCTTTGACGTGATTAACTGGAATATTGACAATATCTGTGTGTTCCGCGAATGTGTTGCTCCATTTAATCTTACCGGTGAATATACTTTCAACTCAGAAGATGAATTTGGTGCAATGGTTTGCTGGGAAATCACAGATCAACCTGTTGGTGGCGATGTAGAACTTGTATATGATAATAACGCTGTGACTGGTGGTTATTCCTATACTGGTAATACAATGGCTACACATATGTCGCCTGCTGGTCCTGCACAAGTATTGCAGCTGAAATTCTATACTTCAGACGGATCTAATTTCAATGCAGAAGTTTACGGCTGGAATGGTACATCACCAGGAACTACCCTGTTGTACACCGAACCTGCAAATGCAGCTGTTGAGGATTGGGTAGTAGTTGACATTTCTGATGAGAATTTCCAGGTTACCGGTGACTTTGTAGTTGGATTTGGTTCACTTAATGCTACTACTTACCTTGGCTATGATGCCGGTTACAATAATGGTCGCTCATGGGATTTCGTTAGCGGCTCTTGGAGTACATGGTCAGAAGCTTACCTCATCCGTGCCGTTGTACGTTATCCTGATGGCAGAATTGCCGAAATTGGTGCTGGCACACACAGTAGTGAAGTTTCAATTGCTGCTGACTTCAGCAACAATGCACATGGAACAGATTATTCATCAGTAGTTGCTGTTGATCCTGTTGAAAATAGTGCAGGTCGTGCACTTACCGGATTTAACATCTACCGTATGGAATTTGGCGCAGCTGACTATGAATTATTAACAACTGTTGCTTCTGTTCCGGACGAAACTGAGTATTGCTACTTTGATACCGATGTTGATGCTCAGATGGGTTACTACTATCAGGTAACTGCCGTTTATGGCAGCGATACTGATGGTTGCGAATCAGAGCCCGCTATGGCACTCGACAATCCAGAGGATGACTTTGTAACGGTATTTGTTACCAATACAAACGAATTCGGCCTGAACAATACCCGCGTTTATCCTAACCCGGCTTCTAACAATGTTGTGATTGAATCTGCACAGATGAATCGCATCACTGTGATGAATGCTGTTGGTCAGTTGGTAATCGACCGTGGTATGGAAGGTGACATGCGTTATGATCTGAATACCAGTGCTTATGAAGCCGGTGTTTATATAATTCGTATCGAAACTACCGAAGGTGTTGTAACAAAACGTCTGACTATCGTTAGATAAACCACATAGAAGTTATTAAAACTTCAAAACAAAAAGGGGAGTGCCGCAAGGTGCTCCCTTTTTTTATAACTAAAACCTCAAAGGTTTTTAAAAACCGTTGAGGTTTTGATAATACAAAAGCAATCTCTTAATCCAATCGTTATGATTAAGCCGCAATTAATTGACTGCTTTATAAGCTAAAAACTCAGCAAAAGATTGTCAGGTTTTGGTTTTTTTACGACTATACTTATTGGATATGACAAAAGCGAATAAAAGTATTTCAAATTTTGGGCATGAAGTTTTAGTAAGCCTGTTTTTTTTAATGGTTTCTTTACACGGAACATCCTCTTTGTATTCCCAGCAATTGCCGTATCTCAATGCTTTTTCGGCAACCGAAGCCAATGGAAAAGTTTACCTTAATTGGATTATTGCTTCCGGAAACACCTGTGATGGGGTACGTGTTTATCGCTCGGCCGATGGAATTGAATATAATCAAATAGGTGACATAGGCGGAATATGTGGAAGTCCTTATTCGGCGGTTTCCTATGAATTTTGGGATACAATGCCTTTGCTGAATCGTAAAAACTATTACAAACTGGAACTGGGAAATCTGGGATTTTCGCATATTGAAGAGCTTATCGTGTACGACTTTTCAAAGCAAGGTTACCAAATTATCCCACATCCTTTTCGAGGTGGTGGTGTGATTGCTTTTAACAACCCTTCTTTTGAAATTGCGCGATTGCGCATTTTTAGCCTAAATGGTTTGTTAATGTGGGAGGATGTGCAAAATACAAACACATTTCAAATCCCGGATGCTTATTTGAAAGCTGGAATATATGTGTTCGAAATCGTTTCGTCAGAAAAAATTATCAGGGCAAAAGGTAAAGTATTGGTCGTGAATTAGTTGTTTTTTAGCAAAAGGATTGTACTTTTGAGCCTATGAATGACCAAAAAACAGATAAACGAAAGCTACTCGATAGTTGGATAGTTGAATATGCCAACCAACTGCATGCGTGGGCCTTTAGGCGCACCGGCAATCAAATCATTGCCGAAGATTTGGTGCAGGACACATTTGTGGCAGCTTTTCATGCACTGAATAGTTTTGAAGGGAAAAATCCCAAAGCATGGCTTTTTTCTATTTTGAAGCATAAAATCATGGATCACTTTCGGCAAAAATATAAGATGCAGTATGTGGATGCGGGCAATCAGCAGGAAGATTTCTTAGGACAGTTTTTTGATAAGCATCAAAGCTGGAACGTGGTGCAAAAGCCTGGTGATTGGTCGGCTCATGAAGAAGAGTTGCTTGATAACGAACAGTTTCGACAGATTTTGTTTTATTGCATGGATCAATTGCCCGAACAATGGTCTGTGGCTATGAAGTTGAAATATTTACAAGAAAAAAAAGGACCCGCAATTTGCGAAGACCTTGGTATCAGTCAGGCTAACTTCTGGCAGATCCTGCACAGGGCAAAACTTCAGTTGCGAGCATGTATTGAACAAAATTGGTTTGCAGCATGAATAAGATATTGAATACTTTAATGCTCTCTTGCCATAAAGCAACAGAGCTGATTGAGAAGAAAACTGTGTTTTCGTTAAGTCCTGCAGAAAAGGTACAGCTTTATCTGCATACCCGTGTTTGTGATGCCTGCCGCAATTACCAGAAGCAGAGCGAATTGCTTGATGTGGTGCTTGAGCAGGAATTAAAAGCCCTGCATGAAGAAAATATTTCTGAGGATCGAAACACAGATGATCAGCGTATTATTAGATTAAAAGGAAAACTGGATACAGAAAAATTTAGCTGATGCTGTCAGGTTTTTTAGAATCGGACGACTGGCTTAGTGAATCTAATCTAACATCGTTCGAAACATTAATAAACCTGTAACAATGAAAAATCAAAAAAACTTTATCAAAACTACCTTAGTAGCCGGCGCATTGATTAGCGGTGGGGCTGCTCTTAATGTACAAGCTGAAAACGCCTTCACAGCCAATTTGCTGGGTTCTGGCAGCGAAGTGAGAACTGCTTTAAGTACCGATATTTTCACGCCCATCCCAGATCTTATGTTTGAGCTGAAATGTGGTGAGGGCAAGTGCGGTGAAGCTGCCAAGGAAAGCAAAACTAAGGAGAGCAAAACCAAGGAAGCCAAATGTGGCGAAGGAAAATGTGGAGAAGGCGAAAAGAAAGCTGAAAAGTCTTCTGAAAAGAAAGCTGATGTAAAAGTTGAAAAGAAAGCAGAGAAAAAATCGGAAAGCAAAGGTGCTGAAGCCAAATGTGGCGAAGGCAAGTGCGGAACTTTCTAAATTGCTATTGACAATAAAGTGCATGCTGTTTCGATAGCTTGCACTTTCTTTCTCTTTTTCTTTAACCTTAGTTTAAAACTTTCCCTATGACTGGCATTGGCTTTCGACGTGATTTTGCAGATGAATTACTGGCAACAAAACTTCTTACCCCTGATTTTATCGAGGTAGCTCCTGAAAACTGGATCGAGGTGGGTGGCTATTGGAAAAAACAGCTCGACAAGGCTTTGGAGCGTTATCCGCTTTTTACACACGGCCTTTCGCTCAGCATCGGCAGCCCTGATCCATTGGATTATAATTTTGTTCGTAAAATCAAACAGTTTCTTAACGAAACCGGCGCGACGCTCTATTCCGAACACCTGAGCTTTGCCAAATGTGATAATGCGCATTTGTACGAGTTGCTGCCAATTCCATTTACTGCTGAAGCTGTAAGGCACGTGAGCGGACGCATACGCGAAGTGCAGGAAATTTTGGAACGCCGTATCGCCATCGAGATTGTGAGTTATTATACTGCTGTAACACCTGAACTTTCTGAACTGGAATTTGTGAATGCCATACTGGATGATGCCGACTGTGATTTGTTGCTGGATGTAAACAATATTTATGTCAATGGCTTCAATCACAACTACAATCCAGAAGCTTTTATTCGCGAATTGCCCCTCGAGCGTGTGCGCTATATCCACATGGCAGGCCACGAGCAGGTAGCTGATGATCTGATTATCGACACCCATGGGCAGCCTATTATTGATCCGGTATATGAACTGTTTTCCTTTGCTATGAAGCAAATTGGCCGTCCGGTTCCGGTTCTGCTGGAGCGAGATTTCAATATCCCCGAATTACAAGAGATGCAGCATGAATTACAGCGACTCCGACACATTCAGCAACAAGCCTTAAAACCTCAGTACGATGCCAGTCACAGTTAAGACCTTTAAAACACAATCGGCTTTCGCCAATGCCATCCGGCAGGAGAAAGCTTTTAAAAGTAAACTTTCGCGGCCGGAAGCACTGGAGCATTACCGTCGTATGGTGTTCCATGTAGCAGAGGAGGCCATCAATGCAGCTTATCCGCTCACCAAAAATCTATTGGCTGAAAGGGAATGGACAGTGGTGGTGAAGGATTTTTATCGGAGTGGTGCAATGGAATCACCGCAGCTATGGAGAATGCCTGAAGCACTCATCGCTTTTGTTGATAAAAACTATGCGCAACTTCAACGGAAATATCCATTCCTGCTCGAACTGATGCATTTTGAGTGGGCTGAAATAGCGGTCTATATGATGCCCGACAATAAAGTGGAGATGCCTTTGAACGGAGATGTTGAAAATGACCATATCGTCATTAATCCCGAGATGGAGCTGTTGCATTTTCATTTTCCGGTGTATTTGAAACCGGCCGGAACAATCAGTATTAACGACCGCTCCAACTTTTTTGTGAGCCTCCATCGGCATCCCGAAAGTGGCAAGGTGCTTTTTACCAATCTCTCACCGCTAACTGCGCAAATGATCGCGCTGTTACATGAAGGTGTTAAGATGGATTTAAATACTTTGGTGAAACTAAGCTGTTCCTCTTTGCAAATCGCTTACAAGTCGGATTACCTGCCCCAGGCGATGAGATTTCTTGATCAATGTATTCAAAATCAATTAATTCTTGGATTTTCTAACCCTTAAATACTTTTAATTATACTTAAAAGCAAATTTTTACTTTTATTTAGCTTGCTTTTTGCTAGTGCCATCATCATTACTTCCTGTAGCAAAGATGATGACAATGACAACCCACCAGCTCCTATTGAGTTTGTGGCTGATGACAATACATTCGTCTCATTTATGAACTGGTAAAAGGATGCAACAGCACAGAGTGCCGATCCTGCATTGGGTGGCATGGCGCATGGCGGAAACGATGAGACCGTAGTACGTGATGTTTATTTCAAGGACGGACAGTTGCCTGTAAACGGCATCTATCCTGTGGGAACAATCATCGTAAAACATTTAAAAAACTCTGAAGGAATCGTGGAGGAGCGGACTGCTGTGGTAAAACGTGGAAACGACTTCAACGCCGAAGGTGGCGATTGGGAATGGTTTATGCTGGCTCCTGATGGTAAGATTGCCAGGGACGAAAATGGTAACGCCATGCGCGGCGCAAATTTGATGAATGGCATGTGCCTGCAATGCCACACCGCAGCAAAAGCAAAGGATTATGTTTTTTCTAAATAGTGTTTGTCTATAATGTCCGATTTCTGCGTTATGCTTGTTTTGAAAACAGTCATTTACCAAAGTAAACTCCTTGATTTTCAAAACTGCGCAAGCCTTGAACTCGAACATTATAGTCCAAACAATTGACTTTATGGACAGACTCTAAATAGAGTCTGTCTTTAAAGAAAAGCCTTAAATAGCTTGGAAGTTTAGTGAATAATTTGGTTTGGTTTGAAAGGAAAGCCGGTTGCCTGAAGGTGCCGGCTTTTTTATGGTTTATAATCAGGATGTCACTGCTACACCCTTCCAAAAAGCAATATATCCTTTAATTTTTGCGGCTGCCGGCTTGGGATCGGCATAATACCAGGCAGCGTCTTTGTTTGTTTTTCCATCAACCACCACATCATAATAGCTGGCGGTTCCTTTCCAGGGACAAATGGTTTGGGTATCGCTTTTGCGCAAAAACTGATTGTTCACGCTTTCGGCCGGGAAATAACGGTTTCCTTCTACAGGAATCGTGTTTTCGCTTTCAGCAATTATTTTATCGTTCCAGATAGCTTTCATAAAATGGGTTTTTAGATAATTGTCGAAGATACTTTTTTTTGCGATCAAAATGAGCAGATTGCCATTTTCGTTTAAGTCAAAAAGGAGTCATTCGGAAGTTTCACGGCTTTGCTTTTCGCTGAATTTCCTTTTAAACTGATACTGCCTGATGCTTACAGCTTTGATAGCATAGCGAATCAACAACACCAAAGCAATGCTTACTGCTAATAAAGCGGTGCCCAATAGCAAATTTACTAAAAGCGCAAAACTGGTCACGATCGCCAGTAATCCTGAAATCAGGAAAAGGAAGATTCCTACGTACAAACTCACCATAGCCAGACTGAGCCGATTGAGTTGCGCAAGTTTTAAAAAAATAGTTTTACCCTTCTGATCTTGTTTGTCATCCAATAAATGATTGATCTCAACATTCAAGCTGATGATCAGATTAGCTGTTGAAACCAGTAAAATACTCACACCAGGCAGAATCGCGATGGGCATATACCATTCCATAATTTTTTAAATTTTGATGTAGCATTCATTATTGTCCAACGATTGAGCGTTTTTGCTTGAATTGTAGCGAACAACAGTGTTTGCCAATAAAATAATAGGCGCAAAAAAGCAAAATATTAATAGTATCTGCTTTAGACTATCAAGAGAATTAAAAAAGGCAGGAGCACTACCGCACCTGCACGATCAAGTATTATTTAATTATTAAACTGATTTTTGACTTCCTGTCCTAAATTTAAGAAATCTTCTGGACTGTGATAGCCTGCGGTATGCAATACGACTTTACCGTTTCCATTGATGAAAAGTAGGGTAGGATAGCCTTTGATCTGGTATTGCCGTGCAAGCATTAAACCCTCTCCTTTTTCGCCATCCAGTTGGATATTGATGAAGTTCTTATTGTAGAAATCACCAACAGCTTTGTCAGGAAACGTATTTTTGTCAAGCATTTTGCAGGGACCACACCAGGTGGCATACAAATCCAGGAAAATGAGTTTGTTTTCTGCTTTAGCCAGCTTCAGGGCTTCCTGCCAGGAGCCCTCATGAAATTGAATTCCAGTGCTCTTGTTTATTGCATGATCAGCACTATTGCTAGAGGGTTTTGCTGCAATTGCGGTAATCAGTAGCAGCAGTGTTGCGATAAGTATTCTTTTCATAACCTAAAATTTAACTAATTTGATAAGATAACTTTATTGGAAATATTTACTTCCAAGTTTGAACGACTTGAAAAGTGGCACTCAGAAATTATTCAGGGAGCCACTTTTGTTTCGGGTAAATTAATGGATTATCAATTTCTTGGCTTTCACAGGCTTTCCATTGAGGCTTAACCGGAGGAAGTAAATTCCGGGTTTAATATTGGAGATGTCAATATTTTGTGTAATATTTCCTGCCTGCATCTGTCTCACAGTTGCAAGCTGAACATTTTTCCCAACGAGGTCAAAGATTTGGACACTCACATGAGCTTCGTTTTCGAGATTTAAACTAATCGTAAGTGCAGAAGTGGTAGGATTAGGATAAAAAGTGAAACCTGTTTGATGTTGATTTTGAAAATCATTTATTCCGGTGATTTGCAGATTGTAAGATGCTTCAGTTGCAAAAACGGGGGCGAGCTGATTCACCTGTTCAGGAAGATAAGGAATGCCATCACCATCAGAGTCGTTACCGATTTCACCTGTCATATCGAATTCTGCAAGTTGCATTTTATTGGCTACTTTTTTGAAAAAACGGGTGTAGATTTGTGCTGCTTCGGTGTATCCGCCAACAAGTGCTGCCTCGCGCAGGCCACCAGCAATTACTGCAAAATTAAAGGGGGTATAGGTTGCAAGGTCATTATTTAATTCCGTCTTGAAACCTGCTAAGCTGGAAACATAATAATTTGAGATAAGGAAATTATAGGCTTCATTAGCGGCATTCAAATAATCTTCATTTTCGGTGAGCACGTAAGCAGCATATAATCCACGTGCAGCGGCTGCTTGTGAAACGGCAGATTTTGCGGTATAGTCGGATCCTGTGCCTATAGTATAACCATTATAAAAACCACCTGAAGGATCTTTTAATGAGTTAATCAGGAATTGGCTTTGGGCATTTATAGCATTTAATATCATGGGTTCGAGCGGAGTGCCGGTAAATTCTTCTTTCATCAGTGAGAGTACCATGGTAATATAACCTGCGTTAACGGCACTAATAGTGGTGCCAGACTGGGGTACGCCATCGATAAGTTCTGAGGTATTCACGAAGGTGCCTGCTGTTTCATTAAAATGCATGGCCATTAGGTTCATAAAAATAACTTTACTTGTTCCCATCATTAAATCGAAAGGGCCAGGCATACCGGATTGCGACATAGCAGCAGGAAATGGGTCTCCATCAAATACTTCATGAAAAGCCAAATGAGCTTCGTCGCTGCTGTTGCTCGGATCCATCATGTTTTTAAAGCTTAAAGCACCCCACAAATATGATAGCTGATCGAATAATTCGCTGGAAGCATCCGTAACTGTCAATGTCGAAAATTTTGGTGGCATACCTTCAGCAACCATGCTCTCTGTAACAGCAATCTGATGTGGGAAATAAATAATACCATTGGCTGGATCATAAGTAGCTGGATCAACCATTCTTAATGTGATACCATCATAAGCCAGGTTGTTAACAACAAATAATGTTTTGTTTATCGCCTCAGCAGTGAGCACCTGGCCAATGAATCCATCATTATTATTGCCTCCATAGAAGATATTATTGCTCGGATCGAAATGTGGGCTATTGGCAGAATCAGGTGAATTGATTCCGTTTGGAACAACTTCCTCTTCATTTTCATCGTGAAATGTTCCCAACATATCTTGCGCCCAGAGATATTGCTTCATCAAGGTTTGACCCATCGCGCCAAGGTTAAAGGTTTTGTCCATCAAATTGCGATCCCAGCGCAGGGTTGAAAAATCCATTTGAAAATCAGGTGCAACTGCTTGTGGCAGGTGTGGATTACCGCTCTGAAATTCTGCAAATTGCGGCCATGGATTCATTGGAGCCATGCCATTGGCAATCATAGCAAAGTGCATAATGTTTTTCATTAATTCATCATCCTCTTTGTATCCATTGGGTGTGCCACCAGTGTACATACCATCAAATTCATCTGGTTCCATCGCTGCCATTTGCATGATCATCGGTGCCCACATCATGTGTAAGCCAATACCTGACCTGGATATTACTGTGCCCAATTGATAACGTGAGTACTCATAGTTTTCGATACCTAAAGTGTATGAAATTGAGTCAGGCAGGTTTAAAATCATAGGATCTAAATCATCCAGATCATAACCTAATGCCTCAGCAAATGGTTCTCCACTTTCATTAATCTCGTTAGCTAATAACATCTGATCCTGAGTAATAAAAAGATCGGCTGAAATAATTGATATTTGAGCATGTGAAGGGATTACAATTGTGATGAATACTGCAATGAGCATTTTTGTAATTGTTTTCATTTTTTTAAATTTTTTGATTTTAACTATTTGTTACTCCTTAAATCGGATTAAAGTAAAAACCTGACAAATGATTTTTTTATCAGGATTGATACAAGGCACAGCATAAAATATATGGCAATACTGCGCGCTTGAGTCATTTTGCTTTAATTTGCAGGTGAATTTGTGATCTGTTAAAGCTTAAAGTTATCCTTATGAGTACAATTAAAATCATTAATTACGAAGCATCCACCGGCCGCCTGCGTGAAATTTATAACGATATCATCCAAAAACGTGGCAAACTGGCAGAAGTGCACAAGATGCAGAGCCTGCACCCTGAAAGCATCGTAAAACATATGGAGCTATACATGGAGATCATGTTTAGCAAATCGCCACTTTCGCGCGCCGAAAGGGAAATGATGGCTGTGGTGGTTTCAATAACGAATGGGTGCCTGTATTGCCGGCAGCATCATGCTGAAGCACTGCATCATTACTGGAAAAACGATGAGCGATTGAAACAGCTGATATCCAACTGGGAAACTGCTCCCCTAAGCGAGCGCGAAAGGTATTTGGCGCAGTTTGCTTCTGATCTTACAGCTAATCTGGCAGCTTTTGAAAATACTGAACGAATGCTCCAGTTCAAAAACAAGGGGTTTTCTGATCTGGAATTGCTGGATGCCAGCCTGGTTATTGCTTATTTTAATTTTGTAAACCGTCTGGTGCTGGCGACAGGTATCGGCCTGGAAACTGATGGTGGGGCAGGGTATAGGTATTGATAGACTGCATGCTAAAAAATTAAAAACTGTTTAAAAAATCATGCATTTGTTGTATTTTTGATGTATGGAAAATGAGATAATTGATAAGGAAAAAATAGCTCAACACTGGATCTCAAGATCAGATTCTGATTTTGAGACCATGAATAATTTGATGCTGTCAAAAGATTTCAACTGGGCACTATTTATCGGGCATCTTGTAATTGAACGATTGCTTAAAGCGATTATTGTAAAAAACACAGGCAAGCATGCCCCATTAACTCATGACTTAAGAAGACTTGTAAAACTATCTGGACTAATTATTGAAGAGGAGCAAATCAGGTGGCTTGATACGATATCAACTTTTAATATAAATGCACGTTACGATGACTACAAGCAGGAATTTTATAAAAAATGTACCCCTGATTATGCAATAAATTGGTTTACAAATATTAAGATACTTAGAGAATGGATAAAAAAGAAGCTTTAAGGATTGCAAAACGATATATTGATTCAATTAGTGACAAGTTTCAAATTGAAAGTGCCATGCTCTTTGGGTCCTATGCAAAGGGCACAAATCACCCGGATAGTGATATTGATATTGCGATTGTTTTTAAAACCGTGGATGATATTATTGATTTGCAAATTCAATTGATGCAACTTCGCAGTGACGACGATTTATTAATTGAACCTCATCCCTTCAAAATTTCTGATTTTAATAGCTCAAATCCGTTGGTTGCCGAAATTAAAAAGAACGGTATAGAAATACTAAACCACGCAGCCTGACTGAATCTAAGCCGCGGCAGTGAGGCATAACTTTTAGCCTGTTTTGTCTTTATGAATCTGTTGATTCTCAATAAGTTTTTCTTAATTGTTAATCGCTTTGTTGTCAAAAGTTATAAATGACAGCATGAAAAAAGCAGAAAGACAGCCAAAACCGTCTTTCTGCTAACTAAACCAAACCAAAACCAGGAATTAAAAAGAAATCAGGGCATATCCATCAACAACCAACTGACGCAGGCTGGGATGATCTTTGTAATCTGAAAGCAGGTTAATGCCAGCCTTTTCAACAGTGTTTTTTACACCAAAAGCCGAAGCACAAAACGAACAGGCTCCTGTAATAGCAGGTTTTACGGATTGATAAAGGCCGTGAAGTTTGTGTGTGTTGTCTTCGAGTGTGCCAATCCATTTGGTGCCGGCTCCTTCAAAGATAAGTTTAAGATCGTCACCGTGTTCAATCGCTTCAAGGGCTAACATAAAGGCATTGGATACTTTGCCGAGGGCTTCGATACTCTCCGTATCCGACATAATAATAAGGGCAATTTTTGTCATAATAAACTAAGTTTAAGAATTTGAATGTGTAGTCGGCTTAAATTGCTTTACCTGACAGAATTTTTGTGATCTTTTATTAAAATACAACAAAATATTTTATAAGCATTTCATAAACAAACTATTAAAACAGGATTCAAAATATTCTTTGCCGGTTTTTGAAATGATTTTAAGATGCAATTGTCAGGCTTTCTCTAAAAAAGCGATTCAACTACCACAAACACTTAAATTGAAAAAATATGAAAATGATTTCGCTTTATCAAAAAATGATCGAGAAATTAAATATGTTGGCTGATTTACCGCTTTTACTTTTTCGCTTGGTTCTTGCTTATGGATTTTATAGTCCTGCAATGATGAAACTTGGTAATATCAGCGGCATTGCCGATTGGTTTGAAGGTATGGGTATGCCGTTCCCCACGCTGAATGCATATCTGGCAACCTATACAGAGGTAGCTGGATTTGTGTTGTTGATTTTGGGATTTGGCACACGAATTATCGCTGTCCCATTGATGATTGTGATGCTGGTAGCTATCCAAACCGTGCATTGGAGTAATGGTTTTGAAGCCGGAAACAATGGATTTGAAATACCACTTTATTACCTGCTGATGCTCTTTGGCCTGCTGGTATATGGCCCCGGAAAAATCAGTGTGGATCATTTTGTTAAGAAGTACGTTATGGCTAAAATGGGATAGTACTATTCAATATACTTTTAGTTAAGTATCCTTTACGAATAGTATATTGGGGTAACCTTGGAATACTGGTCTGCGTGCCGGTTTTTCTATTTTTGTCAACAAGAAACACCTTTTGTGTCGCTATTTGACCAAAATTAGCTGTCAGGATTTGAATTTTTATCGACTACATATCTAGAGTATCTTTCTGAATTTTCTTTTTATTTACTATAAGTTATTTAATATGAATAAATTAATTCCAACTTTAATGATAAACCTCATGATTTTACTTTTAGCCAATACTTCACTTAAGGCTCAAAATTATCGTTCGGCAAAGGAAGCAAGTGGACTTCAGCCCGGACAAACAGCTCCACTATTTGAAGCAACAGATCAAAAAGGCGAGCATTTTAAACTGGAGGATGCTTTGAAACAAGGTCCGGTTGTGCTTGTTTTTTATCGTGGTTTTTGGTGCCCGGTTTGTAACAAACACCTTGCAGCTTTTCAGGACAGCCTCTATCTTCTAAAAGATGCAGGAATAAAGGTAGTGGCCGTTTCGCCTGAAAAACCTGAATACCTCAACAAAATGGCCGAAAAAACCGGTGCTGAGTTTCAATTGCTTTATGACGAGGATTACCGTATAGCTGACGCATACGATGTGACCTTTAAACCAGACACCAAAACTTTATTTGTTTACAATACTATGCTCGGAGCCAAACTCAAAAAGACCCATTCTGATGACAGTCAGCGGCTTCCGATTCCAGCCACTTACCTGATTACAAGTGATGGAAAAATTAAATGGAGGCATTTTGATCCTGATTATAAGAAGCGCTCAAGTGTTTCAGAAATCCTAAATGAACTTTAAGAAAGTGTAAAAAACGTTGAAAATAAATGGATTAACCATAAATAATACCTATATTGATTTTTCTTAAATCTATTTTATGCAAGAAATTGCCACAACTGAACTACTGAAAATGATTCATAAATCCGACATCATCTTACTGGATGTGAGGTCGGTAGATGCTTTTAATGGCTGGGCGATGAGGAACGAGAGCCGTTCAGGTCATATAAGCGGAGCGAAAAGTTTACCTGCAAAATGGCTCACTTATATCGATTGGATCGAAATCGTTCGGCACAAACAAATCCTGCCGTACCATACAGTGATTCTTTATGGCTATGATGAAGATGCCAGCAAGGTAGCCCAGCGTTTTGAGCAATCGGGTTATGAAAAGGTTTATGTGTATCCGCATTTTTTAGCGGAATGGGTAGATAACGAAACGCTTCCTATGGACAAACTTGAACGCTATCAGCATTTGGTTTCGTCTGAATGGGTGCAGGCATTACTTTCAGGTCAAAAGCCACAGCATTATCACAATGATAAATTTTTAATTGTTCATAGTCATTATCGCAACAGAGCAGCATACCTCAGCGGACATATCCCAGGTGCTATTGATATGGATACGCTGGCATTGGAAGCTCCCGAAACATGGAATCGGCGCAGTTCGCAGGAACTTAAGCTGGCACTTGAAGCTCATGGTATTACTGCTGATACAACGGTTGTTTTGTATGGTAAATATATGTTTCCGGATAATGCTGATGAATTTCCGGGAAGTGCAGCTGGCGATATTGGTGCCATTCGAAATGCATTTATCATGCTATATGCCGGAGTAAAAGATGTGAGAATACTTAACGGAGGTTTTCAATCGTGGCAGGACGCTGGATTTGAGGTTTCTACTGAAGACGAGCCCAAAAAACCGGTGAAAGATTTTGGAGTAGCTATACCCGTTCGTCCTGAACTTGCTGTGGATACTCCAGAAGCCAAAGAGATGTTGGCTGCTAAAGATGCAGAGCTTGTGTGCGTGCGCAGCTGGCCCGAATACATTGGTGAGGTGAGTGGTTACAACTATATCGAAGCCAAAGGAAGAATACCGGGAGCCATTTTTGCCGACTGCGGAAGCGATGCTTATCATATGGAAAACTACCGAAACGAAGATCACACTACGCGTGATTATCAGGAGATTGCATCCATTTGGGAACGCAACGGCATAACACCTGATAAGCATCTGGCGTTTTATTGTGGAACAGGATGGCGTGGCAGTGAAGCCTGGTTCAATGCATGGCTGATGGGTTGGCCGCGTGTTTCGGTTTTTGATGGGGGCTGGTTTGAATGGAGCAACGACCCGCAAAATCCTTTTGAAACAGGTGTTCCGGAAGAAAAACAAGTCCAAACTTCTTAATTGCTTCAAGGCTTATGGATACGATTCAGGAGAAGAAACTGAGCACTTTTGCGTTTGATGTGTTGGATGGCTTACATGCCAGCCCTAAATACTTGTCCTCAAAATACTTTTATGATGAGGCAGGGAGTCGTTTGTTTCAGCAAATCATGCATATGCCCGAATACTACCTCACTGATTGTGAATTGGAGATTTTTAAGGAGAAAGGGGATGCCATCATAGAATCTTTCGGCATGAATGGTCAGGCATTTGATCTGATTGAACTGGGAGCCGGCGATGGACTCAAAACCAAAGTATTGCTTGAGAAGCTTTGGCAACTTAAAAAAGATTTCACCTACATCCCGGTTGATATTTCAGCTACGGCCTTAAATGATCTGGAGAAAAGCATCAGGCTTAGTCTTCCAAAAATTAAAATGAATGGTCTCAAGGGAGATTATTTTGACATGCTAAGTCATTGGCAGCATCAAAAACCGAAAGTATTGTTTTTTTTAGGCTCAAACCTGGGTAATTTTTCGACGGAACAAGCACGCGTATTTTTAAGTGATTTGCGAAACGTACTTAATAAAAGTGATCAATTGCTGCTTGGTCTTGATTTGCAAAAAGATACTGACATTATATTGCGCGCCTATAACGACCCGTACAACCTTACTGCACAATTCAACCTGAATCTGCTAAAGCGAATCAATAATGAACTAGGAGCAGATTTTTGTCTGGAGCTTTTTGAACACAAAGAGTTTTATGATCCTGACAGTGGTTTGGCCAGCAGTTATTTGATTAGTACAGAAGAGCAGCAAGTAAACCTCGGATTTGCCGGGGAGACCATCAAACTGTTCGAAGGCGAACGCATTTTTACTGAGCAATCTCAAAAATATTCTAAAAGGATGATCATTGAAATGGCACAGCAAGCTGGTTTTGAATTCGTATCCTGGTTTTTTGATCAGAGAAATTGGTTTGCTGACGTGCTCTGGAAAGTGCCTTAATCCGTTTTATTACCAGAATTATTAACTATACTTCACACTTTAAAAAAGGTTATTCATGCAAAAAATTAAACTCATAGAATTTTCCAGTTTAAGTGATCGCGTTCCGTTTGGAGCGCAATATAAACAGCTCGATCTTGTAATTATTCGATACGATCAAAAGGTATCGGTTTTATATGGCCGGTGTTTGCACCGGGGTGCTCTTTTGGCTGATGGCTTCATCGAAGGGAATAACCTGATTTGTGGTGTGCATTATTGGGATTATCGCTATGATACGGGTGTTTCGGAATATAACAATGAAGAAAGGCTCCATAAGTTTGGAGCAGCAATCGAAAATGATTTTGTATTTGTTGATCAAAAAGAGCTGGATGATTTTTTAGTGCTTCACCCTCAACCTTTTCAAAAGGAAAATTACCAGGGAGAATATGCTGATACTGCTCCGGAAGATACTGAACCTTATACAGGTTATATTCAGGAGTTGGCTCGAAACGGTCTCCAAAATTATGGCCATCATGGCCCTTCAGCTGCCATGGGCGTTGATCGAAATACCCTACCGAAATGGGAGCAAATACAGTTTTTGCCAGCACAGCTGGCTACTAAACCCTTGTTAGATGATCATCCGGTTGAAACCAAAGTGATCATTGGTCCGCGGGCAAAAAAACCGCTGGTGCTGGAAATACCACTTTTTGTCTCGGATATGAGTTTTGGTGCACTTTCGCGTGAAGCCAAGATTGCCCTGGCCAAAGGCGCCGAAATGGCTGGAACCGGTATTGCCAGTGGTGAGGGTGGCATGTTGCCCGAAGAACAGCAAAACAATTCCCGTTATTTTTATGAACTGGCTTCGGGCAAATTTGGCTTTTCGTGGGAAAAAGTAAACAAAGTACAGGCTTTTCATTTTAAAGGCGGACAAGGTGCCAAAACCGGAACCGGAGGCCATTTACCCGGCCACAAAGTAACCGAAGAGATTGCCGCTGTGCGCGGATTGAAAAAAGGAGAGGCAGCCATTTCTCCTGCAGCCTTCTCCGATTTGAGCACACCAGCAGATTTTCGCAAGATAGCAGATCAGGTAAGAGCACAAACTGGTGGTATCCCAGTGGGATTTAAGATTGCTGCCAGTCATATAGAAGCCGATATCGATTTTGTACTCGAAGCTAGTGCCGATTACATTATCCTGGATGGCAGAGGAGGAGGAACAGGAGCAGCACCAACAATCTTGCGCGACAATATCAATGTGCCAACCATCCCCGCATTGGCCCGCGCCAGAAGGCACCTCGACAAAGTGGGAGCCAAAGATGTTACACTCATCATTACTGGCGGACTGCGCATAGCCGACGACTTTGCCAAAGCACTGATGCTGGGTGCCGATGCCATTGCTGTTTCCAATTCAGCCCTGCAAGCTATTGGCTGCCTTGGCATGCGTGCCTGTCATACCAACAACTGTCCGGTAGGTATTGCCACGCAGAAAGAGAACCTGCGAAACCGCATCATTATTGACAGCTCTGCCAAACAACTTTTTAATTTTTTTAGTGCTTCCAACGAGTTGATAAAAGTAATTGCACGCGCATGTGGCCATAACGATGTCAGGAATTTTAAGATTAGCGACCTATCAACAATAGATTATCAAACACATCAACTAACAGGAATCAATTATGCAGGAATACAATAAAAGTGACCAACAGATGCATCAGCTGGCACAACTTCTGGCCATAACCAATCGCAATTATATTACCGAAGAAGCTGATGACAGCCATACAAACTTATACTTTGATGCGCTTGGAAACCGGCTCATGGGACGATGGTTTGGTGCGCCCCAAAAGGAAATGATGCTTTGCCTGAATCTCAGTGTTGGCAATTTTCAATGGATCAATAAAAAAATGCAGGTGATGGATAGCATTGCTGTTGCAGGCAAAAATCTGATTCAATTTAAAGCAGCCATCAAGAACTTTCTGACTTCACAGGGAATAGAGACAGCTGGTTACGATAAACCTATGCATTACGCTATTCCTGATTATGATCTCCCGGAATTCCTACCATCACCATTTGATCCAAAGCCGTTCGAAAGCTGGGTTGAAATGCGTTCATTAGCCAATGTGGCATGTAACCGTTTAGCTGGTTACTTTCAGCTATTTGACGAGCCACGAATTTGGCCGCATCATTTTGATACAGGCATTTACCTGCAGGTACTTGAGCAGCTGGGTATAGGATTTGGTTTGGCCATGAAAGACAAAATGGTTGGTGATGCTTATTTTTATCTGGCAGCTTATGCTTCTAACATTCAGTTTGATTTTAAAGCAGCTGACTCGCTCGATGCTGGTTTTTGGATTGCAGCAGGAGGCTGGAAAGGAGCTGTTTTGCCTATAAATTTGCTTCAAGAAGTTTCAAGCAATAAAGCATTGCAAATGATTGAAAAATTTTTATTTCAAACCTGCAACTGGTATTTGCAACAGGAAAGCAGTAAAACCGTTTAATAGTCAATCTTTTACTTTTTCCTGATTAGGATCAAACATCACCATCCAGTTCACACCGAACGGGTCTTCGCACTGGCCAAAATAGTCACCCCAAAACATATTTGCCAATGGCATAATAATCTTACCGTCCTGCGATAAGCCTGCGAAAATCTCATCTGCTTTGGCTTTGCTGTCAACAGAAACGGAAATAGCAAAGTTGTTATCAGGCTTGAAAGGTGGCACCCATTCACCACCTGTATCGCAACCCATCAGCATGGTTTCCTTACTGATCGGTAATCCAATATGAAGAATTTTATTTGCCATGCATGCCGGCATAGGAGGCATACCTTCCTGAGGAGGCATTTCATTGAATCGCCCCAGGTAGGAAAACTCACCCTCAAAAATGGATTTGTAGAAATTAAAGGCTTCCTCGCAATTGCTTTCAAAGTTTAAATATACATTTACGCTGGTCATATTGCTGGATTTTTAAGGGTTTTAATTTTGATTTACAGTTTTACTTTTTTTGTGCGCACAAAAAAGGCCACAACAGTTGTGGTGATGATACCCATTACCAAAGCACCAATCACACTTTGTTTCATGTAATTTTCCAGGTTAAAATGAGCCTCAGCCGCCTCCTGACTGGTGTGTGATAGCCTGTTTCGACCGAATGCGCAATCACATTGGGAAAATATTCCTGCGTGATGATGGTGGAAAAAATCCATTGGGTAAGCGGCGAAAAAAGTGCAACAATAACGGTGATGATCAGTCCGGAAACCAAACCTTGCACATACGTCATATGTCCATGATAGTGATTTTGTTTCTTATCGCGCAAAGCCAGTACATAAATCAGAATGGCTGGCAGGGCAAAAAGATTTGTGAGGTACATATGCTTGTCGATATGGATGCTGTGCAGCCCCACCAATTTTTCGAGCCACATCCAAAGCAGGGATATCACCACAAAGATTAGTGCCCATTAAATTTCGATTTTGATGTTTTCATAGGGTGAGGGTTTAGGTTTAAAAAAACAATTATTCCATGCTGACTACTGATTGATTGCAGATTCCTCTTGTACTAACTTTCCAAATTCGCGAAAAATATTTTGTCAGCAGCACGAACGAAAACAGGTTTAACTTACACTATATCAGTAAGATTTGCAATTGGCAGAGTGAAATGAGTGAGTTAAGTCAACAAGCAATCAGTTGTTCAGATGTAGTAATTCCGGGAAAAAGATTTGCGCTCCATCACTTTTTAACCGGAAATTAACAAAACGTCAGTTTGATTTGACCATTGATTATCGGCTTGTGAATTAAACCTTTGTTCAATGAGTTGAAAAACCGCTATTCCTGTCAAAGATTTCTTCAAGATACAATTGAGTGTCTTCCAGATTAAATTCGTGGCTGTCCCAGTGTTCCCCCTCATCAAGCCCCAGCCATTCCATATAATCCTTATGTTCTTCATGCTTGGGATCAGCCAGAATCGCCCTAAGCTCTTCATAACCCCAGGGGCCTCCGCAGTCTTCGGGCGGACAGGCACCTTTGCCATCAAGTAGTATTGGTGCTTCGGTTTGTTCAGGAATAATTTTTTCCAGCACGATTTCATGTTCCCAATTGTCGCCAAAATCGTAAATGTAAATGAATTTCTGGCCTGTTTCCTTAAATATATCTGACAGGGTAACATCAGAAGCTTTCCTTTGCTTACTCACATCATCATATTCTTCATCAATCAGACCGGCGATAATTGTATCGGATCGGTATCCATCCTCCGAAAACTGATACAAATGCGCATTTTCCCAGTCAAAGACAGCCTGAATAATATGATGCAGCAGTGCAAAAGTGTAATAGGAAGGAACAGTAATTTTTCGCCATACAGGTGGCTTAGTGATACCTTTTATTTGAATTTTAAACTGAAATGTCGTGCTGTTTTTTTTCTTGGCTTTATCTATTTTATTGAGCTCATTTTCAATGATATCGTCAAGCCATATGTTGGCATTATCAAGGAATGATAAATCAGCAGGTTCCTCCTCATCTGAGCCATCCAGGTCATCCCATTGATCGGTATAGCCTTCATAATAGTAGTTGCCATGTCCGGCAGTTTTTTCAAGTTGTGCCAAAACTTTATTTACAAATGTTTCATCGTCATTTGGGCCCCTGAAAAAAATAGGCTTGCCATCCTGATCGTTTCCGCATTGAATTTCAATTAATTCAATATCATCTGTGTCTTCTTCCAGGATATATTGTGCCACCGAAGTGAATGTTTTGTGCGGTTTAAAGCCGTAATCCTCAGCAAATTCGAGGCCGGCAAAGATGATGTTGTGTGCCACGATATAAGGAATTGTTTCTGTAGGCATCTGCAATTCGCCATGGGCGAAAGTCTCGTTAAACTCGTGTTGACTAATGTTAAAAACATAATGTGAATCTTTAATTCCAAGACATTTTAGATCAACAAGATAAAATCCAGCAGTAAAATTGTCGTTTACATGCTTGCGAATAACGGTAATTTGAGCCATTCCATTTTCCTCCCAATCGGTATTAATGGTGCATTTGTAGATGGGTAAGGTTCTGGCTTTTTGTTTTATATAGTTCTCAGGACTAAGCATTTGAACTACTTTATTTTTCTTGTTTTTGGCCATGATCTATCAATTTGGAATTTGGCATAAAAGTATAAGAATTATTTATGGGGACAAAATGATTGGAATAATTTTTTCTGATGAAAAAGCGGGATTGCGAGTGTTGGCATTTGTTGAAGATTTTTTGAGGCATAGCGGATTTCGTTTATCAATAAACGTAAGTATTGAGGATTCTTATTGGCATGTCCCGATCAAGTGCTTCCTGGCTT